>JBDTOB010000001.1:0-41624 GCA_039933435.1 Acidobacteriota bacterium
TGGGGGCGGTCGTGCCGCCGCGGCCCGATCGCTGGCATCGCCATCCCACCCCCACCTTCGGCGGCATCGGCATCATCGCCGGCATTGCCGTGGGTGCGGCCGCGGGCGGCGGGATGACGACCGCCGCGGCGCCGATCCTCGCGGCCGTCGCGGCGCTGTTCGTGATCGGGTACTACGACGACCTGGCGCCACTCTCGGCGCTGGCGAAGATGGTCAATTCGCTGGCGGTGGCCGCCTTCTTCGTCCTCGCGCTGACGACGGTTCGGAGCACACCCGCCCAGGCGGCGCTGGCGATCGCCGCCATCGTCTGGTTCGGAGGTCTCGACAATGCCGTGAACCTGCTCGACAACATGGACGGCCTCGCCGCTGGGGTGACCGCGATGGCCGCGGCGGCGCTCGCGCTGACGTTCTTCTCCGAGCTTGGACCCCACGTCGTCGGGGTGCCGATTGCGCTCGCCGGCGCGCTGGTGGGGTTCCTCGGCTGGAACCGCCATCCGGCGAAGCTGTTCATGGGCAACTGCGGCAGTCTGGCGATCGGCGGACTGGTGGCCGCGACCGGGCTCACCGCGGTGGCGCGCGTCGGCACCGTGACCTCGGCGGTCGCCGTGGCGCTCATCTTCATCGTCCCGCTGGTGGATACGACCTTCGTCGTGCTGCTGCGCCGCCTCGCCGGGCGCAGCACCACGCGCGGCAATGTCGACCATCTGTCGCACCGGCTGGTCGCCGCCGGCTTCTCCGAGCCTGGGGCGGTCGGCCTGCTCTACGCGATCGGCGCGCTCGGCGCCGGCGCCGGCTACAGCATCCACGTCTACGGCGTCTCGGCCTGGCCGCTGGCGGCGGCGGTGGCGATCGGCGTGCTGATGATGGCGCTCTATCTGGCGCGCCTTCCGGCCTACGCCGGGCAGGACTTCCAGGCGCTGCAGGCGGCGCCGTTCGCGCCGATGCTCGCGGACCTGACGTTCCGGTGGCACGCCGGCGAGGTGCTGCTGGATCTGGTACTGATCGCCACTTCCTACTACGCCGCCTACCGGCTGCGGTTCGAGGGAGAAGCGCTCGCCACCTTCCTCCCGGGGTTCGCGATGTCGCTGCCGGCCATCCTCGGGTGCCAGATGGCGGCGCTCTACGTGTCGGGGCTCTACTCGCGGATGTGGACGACGTTCGGCCTGCACGATGTCTCGACGGTGCTGCGCGGCGTCGCCGCCGGCTCGGTGCTCTCCGTCCTCTCGGTGACCTACCTCTTCAAGTTCGAGCGGTTCTCGCGCGGGGTCTTTGTCATCGACGCGGTGCTGCTGACCGCCGCCATCCTCGCGACCCGCTCGTCGTTCCGGATCTTCGGACGGATTGCGGCCCGCAGCAGCCCGCACCAGGCGCGGGTGGCGATCTACGGCGCCGGCGCGCGCGGACAGCTGCTGGTCCGCGAGATGATGGCCAACGGCGCCTGGGGCCGCAATCCCGTGGTGTTCATCGACGACGACGCCGCGAAGCGGGCGCAGCGCATCATGGGCATTCCGGTGAAGGGATCGATCGAAGAGCTGGCGGCGGTGATGGCGCAGCTGCGGATCGAGGAAGTGGTGCTGAGCTCGCCGGCGATCGGCGACGACGTCGAGGCACGGGTGCGGGCGCTGTGCGCTCCGCGCGAAGTGGCGGTGCGCCGGCTGCGGCTGGATATCGAGTGAACGGACAGCCGCTGCGCATCGGGGTGGACGGCCGGGCGTTCGTGTCCCCGGCGGGCGGCGTCCGCCGCTACGTGCACGAGTTGTACGGCGCCATCGCCCGCGTCCATCCCGAAGTGCAGGTGATCGCCCTCGGCGCGCCGGCAGGGAGCGGTCTACCGGCAGGCGTGCGGCGGCGCGGCGCCCTCCCCTTCCCGACCAATCTCGGGTGGATGGCGGCGTCGATGCCGCTGGCCGCGCGCGGCGCGGGCCTCGATGTCTACCATGCGCCCGCCTACACGGCGCCGCTCTGGGGCGTGCATCCCCAGGTGCTGACCATCCACGACGTCAGCTACGAGCGGCGGCCGGAGTGGAACGCCTACCGCAACGATCCGCTGCGGCGCTTCTTCTACCGCACGTCCGCACACGTCGCCGATCGGATCGTCACCGACTCCGGGTTCAGCCGCGACGAGATCACCGCCGCCTACGGCATCCCCGCCACGCGCATCGACGTCGTCCCGCTCGCCGCGGGTGCGGGGTTCGCGCCAGGCGCCTTCGACGCCGGCGCCGTTCCGGCCGGCGTCACCCGTCCATATGCGTTGCACGTCGGCGATCTGCACGTGCGCCGCAACGTCGCGACGGCGCTGGCGGGCGTGCTGGCCGCGAGACGAAGCCTTGCCGCGCCGAAGCTGTCGCTCGTCTGCGCGGGCGTGGATCGGGGCACTGGAGAGGCGCTCGTCCGCCAGGCCGGCGATGCCGGCGATCCTGGGGCGGTTGCGCTCCTCGGACCCGTCTCCGAGCCGCTGCTGCTGAACCTCTATCGCGGGGCGATGCTCCTCGTCTATCCCTCACGCTACGAAGGGTTCGGCCTGCCGGTGCTCGAGGCCATGCAGTGCGGCGTGCCGGTGGCCGCGGCGCGCGCCGCGTCTCTGCCGGAGGTCGTCGGCGACGCCGGCATCCTGCTCGGCGAGCAGGACGAGGACGCCTGGACGCGAACGCTGCTGGATATCGTTTCCACACCGGAGGTCCGCGCGACGCTGTCGGCGCAGTCGCTCGCCCGCGCCGCCGCGTTTTCCTGGGAGCGGACGGCGCGGGAAACGGTCCAGTCGTTCCGCAGGGCGGTAAACGATCACGCGGCGCAACGGAGCCGGCGGTGAGCCTCGAGGTCGCCGTCGTCATCGTCAACTTCAACGCCGGGGCACATCTGCGCGCCTGCGTGGACTCGGTCAGCGCCGATCTCGCCGGCATGGCGTCGGCCATCCTCGTCGTCGACAACGCCTCCACCGACGGTAGCGCCGAGACCCTGGCGTCCGTTGCCGGCGTGGCGCTCCTTCGCAACGATTCCAACCGCGGCTTCGGCGCGGCGGTCAACCAGGCGGCCGCGCAGACCGACGCCCGCTACCTCTGGCTGCTCAATCCTGACTGCCGCGTCGGGCCTGGCACCTTTGCACGCCTGTCCGAGACGATCGCGAAGCACCAGTCCTGCGCGATTGCCGCCGCCCGACTGCTCAATGCCGACGGCAGCGTGCAGGCCAGCGCGCGCGGCGAGCCAAGCGCCTGGACAGGCCTCTTCGGCCGGCACGGGCTGCTCACCAGACTGCTGCCGCGATCCGCGGCGGCACGGAGAAACCTGCCCGCGGCCGATCTCGTCGATGCCGGGGTCGAAAGCGCCGTCGTCGACTGGGTCATGGGCGCGTGCATGCTCGTCCGCCGCGACCGTTTCGACGAGGTCGGAGGCTTCGACGAGGGCTATTTCCTCTACTGGGAGGATGCCGACCTCTGCCGGAGGCTGCGCCTATGCGGCTACGAGACGCGCTTCGTCCCAGGCGCCCACGTGGCGCACGTCGGCGCCGTCAGCGCCGGCACACGCTCGCGGCTGGCGACCCGGGAATTCCACCGCAGCGCCTACCGCTACTACGCGACCCATGTCGTGACGGCGCCGTGGCATCCAGCGCGGGGGCTCGCGCGGGTGGCGCTAACGCTGCGGTCGTGGTGGCGCGGCGGCTGGCGCTGAACACTTGAGCGGCTCTAACCAGACCATTACCAACACAAACAGCGTAGCCGTAGCGCCGTCGCACGCGGTTCGGATACACTCAGGGGACATGCTGCGGCCGCTCCGATGCTGAGGCTGCTTCCGCCGATGGGTGGAAAGGCGTTCGTCATTCCCGCGCACGGCGGTAGGTGCGGTCTCGCAGGCTCCGCCAGCAGGACTTGCCGTGCTCCCGATCATCCGCACAAACAACTACGATCGCCTGGGGCCACTGCTCCGGGCTTGCGCCACTCTTCGGAGTTCGGTTCGCGGCCGACCCATCCACGCTTAGAGGCGATGTCCGTCTTTCCAATCTCCTTACGACCATGACCAGCACACCTGACAGGACGTTTAGACCGAGAGGAGGGCCCGATACGCTTGTCGACTCCAACGCCGACACCGCCGGCGTCGTCGGTACCGTGCGGGCGGTCTTTCGATACCGCGAGTTGCTCAAGCACCTGGTATTGAAGGATCTGAAGCTGAAGTATCGGGGCTCGTGGCTTGGCTTCATCTGGTCGCTGGTCAACCCCCTGATGATGCTCGTGGTCTACCTCGTGGCGTTCAAGTACATCCTCCGCGTGCGCGGGGAAGGATTCGTCTTCCTGCTGCTGCTGGCCATTCTCGCCTGGACGTTCTTCTCGAACTCGCTGAGCATGTCCGCTGGCGGCATTGTCGACAACGGTGCGCTGATCAAGACCGTCGCCTTTCCGAGAGCGGTGCTGCCCATCTCCTCGGTACTTTTCAACCTCGCTCAATATCTGCTGACGGCTGCGGTGTTCATTCCGCTGATGCTCCTGCTGCACCGGACCCCCCCAGCCGCTCCGATGCTCTTGTTTCCCGTCTTCCTGTTGCTGCAACTGGCGTTCACGGTCGGTATCGGGCTGGCGCTGGCCACCGGCACGACGTTCTTTCGAGACATCCGCCATTTCCTCGAGATCGCACTGTCGGTGATGTTCTGGACGACTCCAATCGTCTACGACTTCCGCACCATTCCCGCGGCTTGGCAATGGCTGGTGCTGCTGAGCCCGCTGTCGAGCTTTGTCCTGGCCTATCAGCAAATCTTTTATTACCGGGAGTGGCCTGGGGCGGCGGTCAGCGCCATCGCGTTCTCCTATGCCGTGATCGCGCTGTCCGCCGGGGTGGTGCTGTTCTCGCGGTACGACCGGGAGTTCTCGGAGCAGCTCTGACCATGGCCACGTTCATCGATATTCAGAACATCTCGAAGCGGTTTTTGCTGCGGCGGAACCGCTCGGGCGACCTGAAGTCGCGCTTCCTGGGAATCTTCTTCCGGGAGCGTCGGGAGATCGTCGACGATCTGTGGGCACTGAAAGATGTGTCGCTGGACGTCGGCCAGGGGGAGTCCATCGGACTCGTCGGCCGCAATGGCTCAGGGAAGAGCACGCTGCTGCGCGTCGCTGCCGGCATGCATCGACCGACGTCGGGAAAGGTCCTGACCCGGCCTGGCGTGCGAATAACGACGCTCATCGAGTTGGGGGTGGGATTTCACCCGGAGCTGAGCGGGCAGGAGAATATCTACCTGAATGCCGCCATTCATGGCCTCTCACGGCGGCACATCGACGAGATCTACCGGGACGTGGTCGATTACGCCGAACTGAGTGACTTCATGGATGTGCCCCTGAAGAACTATTCCTCCGGTATGCAGATGCGGCTGGGATTCGCGGTGGCGGCCCATCTCGACCCGGACGTGCTTCTGCTTGACGAGATCTTCGCCGTGGGGGACGAGGACTTCCAGAAACGGTGCCTGAAGACCGTGCATCGGTTCCTGAACGCCGGCAAGACGATCCTCTTCGTGTCGCATGCGGCCGCCTCCGTTCGTTCGATCTGCCGGCGGGTCTGTCTGCTCGACCACGGCCACCTCCTGTTCGACGGCGACGTCGATGCGGGCCTCGGGGCCTATCACCGGCTGCTGGAGACGACGGCGGCCCCGGCCGCGGCGCCAGAGCCGGTGCCGGGTCTCACCGCAGCGGCGGTCGAGGAGAGCGGCCTGCGCGACTCGGCCGAACTGGACCGAGCCTGGCACCGGATGGCAGCGGGCGGTTTGTGGGACGAGGTCGGCACCTTGTATTTCGACTTCCTGCGGGCACAGGGCCTGCAGCCCCATCACTACCTGCTCGATGTCGGATGCGGCAGTTTTCGCCTCGGCGTTCATCTCGTGCCCTATCTGCAGCCGGGACGTTACATCGGTCTCGAGAGCAACGAGGATCTCGTCCGGGCGGGAGCCGAACTGGAACTGCCCCGTGTCGGCATCGAGCCGCGGGGCGTGCGTGTGGTGATCAGCAATTGCTTCGATCTGGCAGGCCTGCCGCTGATGGACTTCGCCATCGCCCAGTCAGCCTTCACACAGATGTCGTTGAATGGCATCGCGCAGGGCGTGGCGATGGTAGTCCGTAAACTGGCGCCTGGCGGACGCTTCTTCGCGGCCTACTACGAGAATCCGGACCCGGCCGCCGGCGACGCCATCCTGCATCCCGGGGGGATCAAGAGCCATCCCGATGCCGATCCGTACCACGCGACCTTTGCCGTCCTGGCCGGCGTCTGCGCCGGCGTCGGTGCCCGCGCGGAGCGGGTCACCGGCTGGCAGCATCCGCAGGGTCAGCAGATGATGGTGATCACGCGCCGCTTGCAAGACTGAGCGGCGATTTTCCCGCCCGTTTTCATCCCACATTTTTTGCCGCCGCTGCACCATTTCGGCGCATCGACGACGCAGATCCCCGTAAAGCCGCGCTTTTCCGGGGGTCCGGCTCTTGCAAGGTTTGGCACCGTCCCCGGCCGAAGATAGGAAAACAGTTGATGACGCCTTCTATCCGCTCTACCAGCCGCGTAGCCCTGCTCGCCTTCACGGTGGCCGTACCCGGGCTGGCAGAGGCGCAGGTGACCATCTCGTCCCCGGCCTCCAGCGCCGTACTTTCCGCAGGGCCTGACTTCGCCACCGACGTGCTCGGCGATCCGTGGGACATGTCGAACGCGGCCGACATCGCCGTCGATCCGGCCCAGAAAAAAGGCTGGGTGAGTCTGGCGTTCGCGGGGGGTCGGGTCGGTGGCACGCTCGCGGCGGTGAACGGTGCCGTCAACGGCAGCCACATCAATTTTCTCGAGCGCGCTTACTGGGGCATCATCAATCCGGGCCGGACCGGGGCGCGTTTTCCGATCGCGAGCGGCGTCTACACCAAGCTCACCTTTAAAATGAGCTCCACTGGCGACAACACCCAGCAGGCGCGTGTGTATTGGTTTCACAATGATCTGGGGGATCCGGCCGGGGACGCGTCAGGGGTCCGATATGTGAATGCCACGCCCAGCGCAGCCGTCCCCAACGGCGACAACATCTTCGAGGTCGATTTGACATCGTCTCTCCTTGCCGGCCAGCCATGGACCGCAGGGAACGTACGCGGATTCGCCATCTATCCCAACAGCAGTGCGGTCGGCTACGACGTGCAGTTCGACTGGGTGAGGCTGACGACCGGCAACGGGCACCCGGCCAGTCCAATGCAGACGATTGCCTGGTCGGGCGGTACCGGCACGTCGAACCTCGACGTGATCGACAGC
Source organism: Acidobacteriota bacterium (assembly GCA_039933435.1). Lineage (GTDB taxonomy): Bacteria > Acidobacteriota > Vicinamibacteria > Vicinamibacterales > 2-12-FULL-66-21 > JALZOC01. Next base: position 7,246 of record JBDTOB010000001.1, read on the forward strand.
GGCGGCGCGGTCCTGCGCATCGCGACGGGCGTCACCTCTCCCTTCGCCTGGAATTACGGCGGCCTGCCACCCGGCGCCTACACGCTGCGAATCACCCCGGCCGGAGGCGCCAGCGGGACGGTCGCTTTCCGCATCAATACGCCGCCGGTGCTGAGCGTCCTCGACCCGGACGCCTCCGGCGGTGAAGACTTCGCGACCACAGTGCTCGGCAACCCGTGGGACATGAACGACACTGCGGACTTCCGCTTCGACAACGGCGCCACCATCGTCGACCACCTCACCTCGCGAGGCGTGAGCGGCGGCTTCTTCAACGGCATCAGCGACGGCGTCGCCACCGCGACCAGCCAGGACGGCATCCCGGTCGGGGACCCCCAGGTATATCTGCTGTCCAACAACGGCGTCATCAACACCTCGCGCTACCGCTACCTGACGTTCGGGCTCCAGGTCGACGGCCCCTTCGACCTGCTGCGGGGGTCGGTCGCCCGAGTCTTCTGGGGATCCGCCACCGGCCCAGGCGCTCCCTATAATCTGACCGTCTCGAAGGACATCATCACCTGGGCGGGCCAGAATACCTACACGATCGATCTCGCCTCGCTCTCCGCGGCGCCGAACGGCGGACTCGAGGACGTCGGCTCGGCGGCGCCGTGGACCAGCGCCGCCGTCCGCCACTTCCGCATCGATCCGCACGAGTTTGCCGAGAACCATGGTTTTCACCTCGATTTCGTCAAGCTCGCGGCGATGGATGAAACCGCGGCGGGCAGCTTCACGATCCGGTTCGCGGCGTCCGATCCGGACAGCGATCCCCTGTCGCTGTCGCTCTACTACGACACCGACACCAATGCCGCGAATGGACGCACGCTGATTGCCTCCGGGGTGGCGGCGGTCAGCGGCCAGTATTCCTGGAACACGGCAGGGGTCGCGCCCGGGGTCTACTACGTCTACGCCGAGGCGTCGGACGGACGCAATGCCGTCGGCGTCTATTCGACCGGGCCGGTGCGAGTCACCGCTTACACCCCGCCGTCGGACCCGCTGATGAGTCTCGACTCGCCGCAGCCAAACGCGACGGTCGGCGGGTCGTTCCCGGTGGCGGGATGGGCCTTCGATCGGGCCGCCGTCTCGGGGACCGGCGTCGACTACGTACACGTCTACGCCTATCCCAATCCGGGATCGGGACAGGCCCCGGTGTTCCTCGGCGCCGCGGCCTACGGGCAGGCGCGCGGCGACGTCGGGAACGCGTTCGGTTCGCGGTTTACCAACACCGGATACAGCCTCCAAGTCAGCGGCCTCGCCCAAGGTCCCTACTACCTGGCGGTCTACGCGCACAGTACCGTCTCGGGCAACTACCAACTGCGAACCGCCTCGCTGACGGTCGTCGGGCCGCTGATGTCAATCGACTACCCGGCGGCCGGAACGGCGAGCGCCCAGCCGCTGACGATCTCCGGTTGGGCACTCGATGCCGCCGCGCCGTCTGGAACCGGCGTCGATACACTTCACGTGTGGGCCTACCCGAACCCGGGATCCGGCCAGGCCGCGATCTTTCTCGGCGTCGCCCAGTACGGACAGAGCCGTCCGGACGTCGGCGCGGCGTACGGATCGCGCTTCACCAACTCCGGCTACTCCTTGCAGGTTCGGGGGCTGGCGCCGCAGACCTACCAGTTCGTGGTCTTCTCCCATAGCACCGCGACGGGAACCTTCAACACCGCCCGCACTGTCACGCTGGGGGTGCAGAACGCTCCCGCGATGGCGCTGGATGCCCCTGGACCCGGAACCGGTCCGCCGTCGTTCACGATCAGCGGCTGGGCCTTGGACCTTGCCGCCTCGACCGGTACCGGCGTCGATGCCGTACACGTCTACGCCTACAACAATCCCGGATCCGGGACGGCTCCGCAGTTTCTCGGCGTGGCGCAGTACGGCGGCGCCCGCGGAGACGTCGCCGCCGCCTTCGGAAGCTCGCAGTTCAACAACTCCGGCTACAACTTGCCGGTGACCGGGCTGTCGTCGGGCACCTACGACATCGTCGTCTACTCGCACAGCCGCGTTTCCAACGCCTTCGACAACTGGCGGATGGTGCGGATCACCGTGCCCTAGTGGACCGTACTCGCTGAAGTACTACCGATTCGGTGCGCCGGGTTGCGATACGCCCAGCGGATCGGCTTCGGGGCTTTGTTGTAGCGATGGATGTGGCGACGGATCTTACGAGCCAAGTCGGCGACGGAGGTAAAGATGCCGCGCGCCAAGAGGTCTCGCTCGATCTTCGAAAACCAGAGTTCAATCTGGTTGAGCCAGGACGAATAGGTCGGCGTGAAATGCAGGTGCACGTTGGGATGCGCGATCAAGAAGGTGCGAACGGCTTGCGTCTTATGGGTCGAGAGGTTGTCCGCAATCACGTGAATCTCGCGCCGCTTCGGCTGGCTGGCGACGATGTCCCCCAGAAAGTCGACAAAGGCGGCACTGGTGTGCCGCGGCACTGTCTGGCCGAGCACTTCACCCGATTGTGTGTTGAGGCCGGCGAACAACGAGAGCGTGCCATGCCGGTAGTATTCGAACCCGTGCCGTTCGGCCCGACCCGGCGACAACGGCAACACCGGATCGAGTCGGTCGAGCGCCTGAATGGCGGTTTTCTCATCCACGGCGAAGACCGCCGCGTGGTCGGGCGGATTGACGTACAGCCCGATCACGTCGGCCGCCTTGGCTTCGAAGTCCGGATCATCCGACTGCATGTAGCGTGCGAAGCGGTGAGGCTGGAGTCCCGCGCGCTGCCACGTCTTCGCGACGAGGTTGTGATGAATCCCCAGCACGCGTCCCAGCTTCCGGGCACTCCAATGCGTGCTGCCGTCAGGAGGCGGTTGCTGCGTCTTGGCCAACACGCGGGCTTCCATCTTCGGGGTCAGCACCGTCGGCGGCTGGCCGCGATAGCGCGCCTGCAGCCCGTCGAGCCCGTCCGCCACGAAGCGTCGTCGCCACCGATTGATGTAATCGCGGTAGCACGGCACCGTGGCCTCGATGGTCGCGTACGTATCCCCATTCGCCAGCATCAGCACCACACGAGCCCGTCGCGCGTCTTCCGCCCGAATCTTGAGACTTCGCCCGCGGCGCTCCAGTTCCGTTCGTTCATCGATCGTCAATGTCAGGGCCATTGGGCGCCAGAGTACAGTACTGCTTCAGTCAGTACAAGCCACTAGTCTCTCTAGAGTGGCGGGGCCGCGCCTCCCCGGCGCGGCCCTCTGTCTCGCCAGCTCGACAGGCCATTCCCGCCCGGGCGGACTAGCCGCGCCGGCACATCCGTTCCCCCCACGACGGCTGATCGGCCTCTTTCACACCGGTGAGCGAACAGGATAGAATCCGCCTGTCACGCGCGCAGAGCCCGGCGTTTGCTCGGAGACCCTCATGTCCAAACTCACCCTTGGTGACGCCTATCGTCGATTCGTCAAGTCGCTCGAGCAGACTCATGAACACGAGAAGGCGATGCAGGTCGCCATCGGCGGCGAGTTCGACGCCGTCGGCGTGATTGAGCGCGAAATCCTCATCCATTACGGCCTGCCCCCCGAGGGGTTCGTAATCGACGTCGGCTGCGGCTCTGGACGACTGAGCAAGCCGCTCTCGGCCTACCTCACCGGTCCGTATCTCGGGATTGACGTCGTCCCGGAACTGGTCGCGCACGCCAGGGCTCTGGCCAGCCGCCCCGACTGGACGTTCGCAGTCGCGGCCGGACTGGAGATTCCCGCCGCCGCCGACTCTGCGGACATGGTCTGCTTCTTCTCGGTCTTCACCCACCTGCTTCACGAACAGTCCTACGTCTATCTGCGTGAAGCGAAGCGCGTGCTCAAGCCGGGCGGCAGGGCGGTGTTCTCGTTTCTCGAGTTCGCACAACCCTCGCACTGGAACATTTTCGAAAGTACGGTCGCCGACCGCGGCGCCGAGCATCTCAATGTATTCATCGGCCGTGACGCCATCCAGGCGTGGGCGGCCCACCTGCAGCTGGAAGTGGTGTCGATCGTCGGCGGCGACCAGCCTCAGACTCCGCTGCGGGAACCGCTGACGATGGAGGACGGGACCGTGCAGACGGGATCCGCAACCCTCGGGCAGTCGCTATGTGTGCTCGGGAAACCGTAGCCGCCCCCTCGAGCCAGTCCCCGCGACTCCTTCAGACTGGACGTTCAGCGTAAGCAGACATGAAGACTGAGGCTTTTCAGCAGGACATCTATCAACGCTACAGCGTGCTCACGCGTCTGCTGGTCGCGGCCTTCCCGCCGCCGGCGGATGGCACTGTCGTCGACATCCTCGATATCGGCGCCGGGCCAGAGCGTCTGGCCGAACGGTTCCTGCCGCCCTATTTCCACATCACGCGGGCTGACGTCGACACCGCGGGAGACACGGCGATCGTCCGCCTCGACCCCGGTCAACCGCTGCCCTTCGAACGCGACGCTTTTCCGGTAGTGATCGCGCTGGAGGTGCTCGAGCACGTCCCTGCCGCCGGACGGACCGCGCTCATCCACGAGTGTGCCCGGGTGGCTTCGAGCGTCGTCGTCCTCAGCTGTCCGGTGGCCTCACCGCTGACCAGCCGCGCCGAGGAAATCTTCCAGGCGCTCGCGACCCGCATCAGCGGCACCACACTGGCGTTTCTCGACGAACACAAGGCCGAGGGCCTCCCCGACGCGGAGGCGATCCGCGCGGCACTCGAACAGCGGATGCCGCAGGTGTTCGACATCGCCAACTCCTCGTTGCCGGAGTGGCTGATTTACAACGCCATCGACCTGGCCTACGCCTGTGACTTCGGTGACGGCGAGGAGAAAGGCCGGTTCAACAGCGGCGTCAACGCCGCCGCGCCGCTGAGCGGGCGCGGGCCGCATTACCGGCGGTTTTTCGCCGGATGCGCCGACCAGTCGATGGGCGAGCGGCTGTCCGGCGCGCTGCGCGCGATTCCCTCGGACGGCGATCCCTTGGCCACCGCGGTCACCATCGCCGAATCGCTGACCCTGTTTCGGGAGGACCTGCTCCGCAAGCATGCCGAGGGTCTGCGGCTCGCCGTCAAGGCCAAGGACCGGCACATCGACGCGCTGGACCAGGTGATCGTTCAGCTTCAGCGCGAAGGCCGGCACGATGCGAACGGGGATATCGGAGGGGACGTCGGTGGGGTTGCCGAACCCGCCGTTCCGGTGCCTCAGGCTCCCGATCGCACGTCCGTGCCGGCCAAAATGACGACGAAGCTGCGGGTGGCCAGGTCGCGCCTGCGAACGCTTCGGCTGGGCATCAGGCTGTCGAGCGACATCAAGGCGCTCGTCGCCCGCAGCCGCCTGTTCGACGCGGGGTACTACACCAACCGCTACCCGGACGTGGCCGCCAGCGGCATCGATCCGCTGGTGCACTATCTCGTGGTCGGGGGCGCGGAAGGACGCGGTCCCAACGCGATTTTCGACGACGTTTATTACGCGAGCCGCTCTCCGGACCTTCAGCCGTCTGGTCTGAACCCGCTCGTCCACTACCTGACCATCGGAGCGGCCGAGGGACGCGACCCGCATGCGCTTTTCGACTCGGCGTATTACGTCGCCTCCCATCCGGAAGTGACGGCATCCGGGCTCACCCCGCTGGCGCACTATGTGATGCACGGCGCGGATCTTCGCTGGGATCCGAATCCGCTGTTCTGGACCGGCTTCTATTTCGACACCTATCCGGATGTCGTCGGCTTGGGGATGAATCCGCTCGCGCATTACCTGCAGACCGGCGCTGGTGAGGGGCGGCAGCCAAGCCCCCTGTTCGACGTGCCGTTCTATCGGGCTCGAAATCCGGGGGTCGCGGCACAGGCCGATCCGTTACAGCACTACCTGGCGGCAGGCGGCGCCGAAGAACGCGACCCACATCCGCTCTTTGACACGGCCTACTACCTCGCCCGCCATCCGGAAGTGAGGCAATCGGGTCACACCCCGCTGGCGCACTATGTGCTGCACGGCGCGCGGCTGCGATGGGACCCGACGCCGCTTTTCTGGACAGGGTTCTACGCCGACGCCTACCCGGACGTCTCTTCCTCAGGGATGAATCCGCTCGCGCACTACGTCCTCTCCGGGGCCGTGGAGGGACGTAATCCCAATCCCTTGTTCGAGGCCGCCTTTTATCGGAGCCGCAACGCCGACGTGGTTCCCCCGCACGTCGATCCGCTGCTCCATTACCTGGCGGAGGGTGCGGCGCTTGGGCGCGATCCACATCCGTTGTTCTCGACGCGCTACTACCTGTCGGCCAATCCTGACGTCGAGGCCGCGAATCTCAACCCACTGGTTCACTATCTGCTGCACGGCGCAGGCGAAGGACGCCGCCCGAATCCGCTGTTCGATGCCGCCTATTACGGCCGCGGGCTCGACCTGCCGCCAGGTGCAAATCCGCTCGTCCACTATCTCGGCGAGGGGGCGAGGTCGGGACGGAACCCGCACCCGCTGTTCGACGCGGCTTTTTACCTGGCCAGCCACCCGGAGGCTGCGGTGGACCCGTCGGGAGCGCTGGCGCATTACCTCTCGACTGGCGCGGAGACGAAGTGGGATCCGCATCCGCTGTTTTCCAGCGAGTACTACCTGTCGCGGAACCCGGACGTCGCCGCGGCGGGCGTCAACCCGCTAGTCCATTACGTACTGCACGGCGCCGCCGAGGGCCGCAGCCCGCACCCGTATTTCGACGGGGCGTACTACCTGGCCTGCAATCCCGACGTCGCCCGCGACGGCGTCAACCCGTTGGTGCACTACCTGCAGACCGGCGCCGAGGAAGGCCGGAAGCCCTCCGCGCTGTTTGACACCCGCCACTACCTCGCCGAAAACCCGGACGTCGCCGCGGCGTCCGTCAATCCTCTCGCGCACTATGTCCTGCACGGACGAGCCGAGGGGCGGACGCCGAACCGGCTCTTCGATCCGGCGTACTATCTCTCGACGAGCCGCGCCGGTGAGCCGGCCGCCTCGGACCCTCTCCGGCATTTCATCGATCATGGCGCCGCGGAAGGGCGCAACCCCTCTGCCGCTTTCGACACCTCCTTTTATCTTCGCCAGAATCCCGACGTCGCGGCCGCCGGCCTGAATGCACTGGCGCATTACCTGGACCACGGCGAGGAGGAAGGGCGCCGGGCGGCGCCGTCGGCGGCCGGCGTGGCGGCCGAGCTTTCCGGGCGCTTCGTGCCGCCAGTGGGGCTGCTGCCCTGGTTCAACCCGCTGACCCTGGGGCTGGACCCCGGACTGGACCAGACACCGGCCCTCAATGTCCTGGTGCCCGGCCTCGCCATGCAGCACATGTCAGGCGGCCCCAACACCGCGCTGCACATTGCCTATCGCCTCGCCGCCCTCGGCGTCCGCGTGCGGCTGATCTCCACAGACGCGCCGATGTCGGACCCCGAGCTGCTCTGGGGGCATCTCCTGCAGCTCATCGGCACTGACCGGCGGCTGCCCAACATCGAGTTCGCCGACGCGCACGACCGCAATCAGGTACTGGCCATCGGCCGCAACGATCTCTTCTTCGCGACCGCCTGGTGGACGGCGCAGATGGCCAAGTTCGCCATCGAGTTCACCCGCCACAAGCAGTTCGTGTACCTGGTCCAGGATTACGAGCCGCTCTTGCACGCCGCGTCGACTTCGCAGGCTCTCGCCGAGGAAACCTACTCGCTCGATTTCATCCCGATCGTCAATTCACGCCTGCTCTTCGATTTCCTGACGGTCAACGGCATCGGACGCTTCGCCGAGCAGGAGTTCGCGGACACGGCTCTCGTGTTCGAGCCGGCAGTCGACCGTTCGCGCTTTTTCGTGGAGCCGGCCTCACCGGACCGGCCGCGCCGGTTGCTCTTCTACGCGCGTCCGACCACGGCGCTGCGCAATCTCTTCGAGTTGGGCGCGGCGGCGCTCATGGACGCTGCCGCGCGCGGGGTGTTCGACGCCGGGCCGTGGGAGCTGCTGGCCATGGGCGAGCCGATAGCGCCGGTGGCGGTTGGACACGGCCTGGTGTTGACGCCGGCGCCGTGGCTGGATTTCGAGGGGTACGCGGCGCAGATGCGCCAGGCGGATGTCCTGCTCTCGCTGATGCTGTCACCGCACCCCAGCTATCCACCGCTGGAGATGGCGTCCTGCGGCGGGGTCACCGTCACCACCAGTTTCGGATCCAAGACCGCCGCGCGGCTGGCTGTCATCTCCCCGAACATCCTCGGGGCGCCCCCGACTGTCGAAGGTGTCGCCGACGCCCTCATCGAGGCGATCGTCCGCAGCCGCACGGCGCGCGCGGATCCGCGCGCCGGAGCGCTCGACCTGCCGTCGACCTGGGACGAGAGCCTCGCCCCGATTCTGCCGGGCCTGCTGGCGGCGCTGCTCGAAGCCGCCGGGGCGCCCCGCGCCGGCCGCGTCTGGAACGCGCCGGCGCTGGGAACCAGTGACATCGCGTGTGGCTTCCAAACGTGGCCCGTCACCGCCTACGAACACTTTCGCATCGATCGCATGAGCCGCCGGCGGAGCGCCGCGCCGTCGGTTCGACCGGATCCGGGGCTGCTCTCGCTGATCACGACGGCCTGGAACACCGAGCCGCGGTTTCTGGAATATCTCGCCGCCAGCGTGTTTCAGCAGGACGGCGATCCGCCGTTCGAGTGGGTGATTATCGACAACGGCAGCGATCGTGACGACACCCGGCGGTGCCTGAGCGAGATCGCGTCCCACCCGGCGGTCCGGTTGCACCGCATCGAGAGCAACGCCGGGATCGCCGGCGGCATGCGGCTGGCCCTGGAACGCGCGAGCGGCCGCTACGTGCTTCCAGTCGATTCCGACGACTATCTCTACCCCGACTGTTTGCGCCTGGTGGCGGCGGGCTTGGTCTCGGCTGGATTCCCGACGCTGCTCTACACAGACGAGGACAAGCTCAGCGACGACGGCTGGCGCGATCCCTACTTCAAGCCCGACTGGGATCCCGTCCTCTTCGCCAATTCGTGTTACATCGCGCACCTCTGCGCGATCGATCGTGCGACGGCGCTGCACCTCGACTGCTACGCCGATGCCATCGCGGATGGCAGCCATGACTGGGACACGTTCACCCGCTTCACCGTCGCGGGCCACGCCCCTGTCCATCTGCCGGAAGTCCTCTACGGCTGGCGGATGCATGCCGGATCGACCGCTGCCAACATCGAGGCCAAGTCCTACATCGTCGCCTCGCAGCGGGGAGTGTTGACGAGGTTCCTGGACTCGCGGCGGGAGGCGGCGCGGTTCACCATCGAGCGCAGCCCGCTGTTTTCCGGCACCCCGGACTGGTGGATCCGCAGGCTGCCGGTGGAGCCTCGCCCGATCACGACCGTAATCCTCCAGAAAACAGAGGAGACGGCGGCGGCCGGTGTCGAGATCGACGCCAGGATTCCACACGATGTGAGAACGGTCACGGGTGAGGCGGCGCTCGACGAACTGCGAGCCATCGCGCTGGACTGCGCGGCGCGAGCGGGCCTGGTGCATCTGCTCGCCGATGATGTCGAGAGCGACAACCCGGAGTGGCCGTGGGAAGCCATGGGCATGATCGAGCTGTTCGAGGATACGGTCATGGTGGGCGGACGGATCCACGACGGCCGGCGGCTACTTTCGAGCGGCTTGCTGTTCGGGTTCGGGTCCGGCTGCGATGCCCCGGACCGTGGCCGCGACCTCAGGGATCCAGGGTATTTCGCGCAGGCCTTCAAGCCGCATTCGGTCAGCGCGGTGCCCGCCGATCATGCGATCGTCGAGCCCGGCTTCCTGGCTGCCGCGCTCTTCGAACTTCGCGATCTGCCGATCTCGATCGCGGCTCTCGGTCCGTGGCTTGGCGCCGCGGCCCGGCGCGCCGGCAGCAGGGTTGCCTACTCGCCCTTCATCAGCGGCCGGGTTCCACGGGGACGTACGGATGGGTGGGACGAGCGCGAACTCTCCCTGTTTCGATCCGTCAATCATGACCTCATGCCCGAACGGCGGCTGCTCTCTCCGCACTTGGGGCTCACCCGCGAGACGGCGTTTCTGCCCGTCACGGAAGAACAGCGACGCGACGAGGAGGCGAACGCCGGCGCCTTGCGTCCGGAGTACCGGGAGGGGCTGGCCGGAACGCTGTGGGCGCGGCGTCGGACCTATGCGCTACCGGCGCGCGTGCCGTCTTTGTCGATCCTGACCACCCTCTACAGCGGAACCGACGCCCCGCTCTTCGCTGAAACCGCGGCGTCGCTGCTCAGGCAGACCCTGCCGTTCGGGGAGTGGATTGTGCTCGCCCATGGTCCGGTGTCCGCCGCGCTGGCGGCGGCGCTCGAGCGTCTGGAAGGGACACCCCGCGTCCGGGTCCTCAGGCTCCCGGAGAATCTCGGCATCATGGGAGGAATGCGCACCTGCCTGCTGGCGGCGGCGGGTGACTATGTGATTCCAGTCGATGGCGACGACCTGCTAATGGACGATGCGCTGCAGATCGTGGCGAGCGTGGCGGGCAACAGCGATTCCGCGCCGATGCTGATCTATTCCGACGAAGACGTCCTGGACAACGGCGGCCCCCGATCTCCTTACATCCGTCCGGACTTCGATCCCGTGCTCAACTTCGATTCGTCCTACATCTGGCATCTCTGCGCCATCCGCCGCGATGCGGCCCTCGCCGAGGGGCTGTATTCGGATGCGGCGATGGAGTTCTGCCATGACTGGGACAGCGTGACCCGGATTGCAGCCATCGAACCGCCGTCTCACGTCCCCGAGGTGCTGTATCACTGGCGCCATCACGAGGCCTCGCATACCAATCGCGCGACCCAGCACGTGGGATCGATCGATTCCACCCGGCGGCTGCTCGAGCGGCGGGCGTCACAGCTGCCCCATCCATCCCTGTTCGAGGTCGCCGAGTTCCCCGTATTTCGCGGTGCCCGGGAATGGTATCTGCGCCGCAAGCCGATCGAGCCGCCGCCGATCGCGGTGATCGTGACCGCCGCACGAGAGCCGGGCCCGGAGCCGATGCACGCGTGGCTGGAGAGGAGTGCATACCCGTTTGCGGCTGTCTTGTCTGCGGCGAACGCCGCCGAGGAAGCGGCCATCCTGCGGGAGCTCGCCTCAGCCGGCGGGGTCCAATACGTCGCGGTGGTCGCCGCGGAGATCGAGCCTGGCGGCGACGAGTGGATTTGGGAAGCCATCCGTCTCTTCGAGTGCCATCCCGAAGTGGCGATGTGCGGAGGGCGCCTGGTCGATCGCACACAGACGGTGGTGCGCAGCTGTGGAGTCCTGGACGAACGCGGCGCACTGATTGAGCCGTTCGCCGGTCTCGCGGCGCTCGACCCCGGCCCGTTCGCCCTGGCGCTCAAGCCGCACCTCGTGGCCGCGGTGCCGGAGCCGTTGTATGTGGTCGCAACAGCCAATCTGCCGCTGCCGCTCCCGGACGGCCGCCACCCGGATCGGCGCGCCCTGCGGCTGGCGGCAGACGCCTGGTCGAGTGGACGCACGGTGGCTTATACTCCACTCATAGAGGCCCGGATCGGCGACGCCGCCCGGCTGGCGCCGTCGGGGTCGAGCACGCCGGGCGACCGGATGGCCCTGGCGAGACTGTCGGAGGCGCTTGCGGGCCGGCGTCTGGGCGCCAGTGGCCTGGTGAGCGTGCAACGGCGGTATCGCTGATAGCCGAAGGGGGCCCTTCAGACCTGCCAGCACGAAGCACTCCGACTGAACTGATCCCTGCGGCCGCTGGACACCACTCAACCCACCGTGTCGAACAGATAGAACCGCTTGCCGGTGCGCCTTCTGCGGCATTCTTGATCGGCAGATCAGTGACCGCGAGCGATCCCTGGGTCGGCAGCGTGAGGATGAGACCTATTAGGAAGGGAGTTTCAAATCGCGTTGCGGACTTTCTCCCTTACCCCAACGCGCAGCTGATCCGCGGGCCGGTTTCGGACACTCTGACCAGCGTGCCGATCGAACGGGTCTGCCACCTCTCACTCGACATGAATGTCGTGGCGCCGGAGATTGCGGCGATCCGCTACTTCCGGGACAAGCTCAGTCCGGTGTTAGAGTCCCGGGACGTGGTGGAAATTCGGTAGGGCTCCTTCGCTAGACAAGCGAAGCGGCCATCGCGCATCTTTCCGTGAGTTCTCTCTGGCGGGGGACGAAACACACGGAGGTGTTGAGACGATGGCCAAACCAAGGATGGATCTGTCGGCGTTCGTTGGCAAGCTCCTCGAGGAGCAAGACGGGGATGTGCTGCGGGAGGGGATTCGGGTCCTGTCGCAAGCCCTGATGGAAAGCGAGGTGGCCGGGTTGATTGGCGCCGAGCGTCACGAACGGACCGGCGACCGGACGGCGTACCGCAACGGGAGCCGGACACGGACGTGGGACACGCGCGTGGGCACGATCGAGTTGGCGATCCCGAAAGTCCGCCCGGGCACGTATTTTCCTTCGCTGCTTCAGCCGCGACGCCGCGCGGAACACGCGTTGCTGGCGGTCGTGCAGGAAGCCTACGTGCATGGCGTCTCGACGCGGAAGGTCGACGATCTCGTGAAAGCGCTCGGTCTCGACGGCATCTCGAAGTCTGATGTCTCACGGATTTGCGGCGACCTCGATCCGATCGTCGCGGCCTTCCGGACCCGGGCGCTGACGGGCGAGCATCGGTATCTGTGGGTCGACGCGACCTACCACAAGGTTTGCGTCGATGGCCGGGTCATCAGCCAGGCCACCGTCGTGGCGATCGGCATCACCAGCGAGGGCGACCGGCAGGTGCTCGGCATCGACGTCGGGCCGTCCGAGGACCGCGCCTTCTGGACGGCGTTCCTGCGCAGCCTGGTGAAGCGCGCCTGAAGGGTGTCCGCCTGGTGATCTCCGACGCCCATGAGGGACTGAAGGCCGCCATCAGCACCGTGCTGTCAGGGACGACATGGCAGCGCTGTCGCGTGCATTTCATGCGGAACCTCCTGGCCACGGTCCCCCACGGGGCCCGCGAGGCCATCGTCCGCACCATCTTCGCGCAGCCCGATCATGCCTCGCCGCTTGTGCAGCTCCGCAAGGTCGCAGACGGGCTCCGCAGCCGATTTGCGCGCGCCGCGGCACTCCTCGAAGAGGCCGCGGAAGACATTCTGGCTTGTCGTCATTTGCCGTTGGAGCATCAGCGCCAATTACACAGTACGAATCCACTGGAGCGTCTCAACAAGGAAATCAAGCGCCGATCCAACGTCATCGGCATCTTTCCGAACTCGGCGGCGGTGATCCGGCTGGTCGGGGCGATCTTGCTCGAGCAGGACGATCAATGGGCCGTCGCTGAACGACGGTACTTCAGCGCGGAGTCGATGAAGCAGCTTACGACGCCGACGCTGTCCACGACGGCGCAGGAGATTCTAGCGGCGACTGCGTAGGCGAGCCGAACTCACGAATGCGTCTGCCGACTTTCCACCACTTGACGGGACACTACCCCCCCGGGTCGCCCCGATCATCCTCGACGACTACCGCTGGCTCGGCTACGCGCCGCAGAAGGAAGCGATGGACGTCTTCGTCGCCAGCGTCGGCTGCGAGATCCTGACCCTGCCTAGCGGCCAGGGACTGCTGCTGAAGCCGCCGGGAGGGAAAGCGCTCCTTTAGAGGCGACTCGTTGACCGACGCGCCATCAACCGCCCCAACCCTGGCACATGAGAAGCCGACGTGTTGAATGCCCGAAGGCTCGCGATGATGTCGCGAGGCGATCGAGATGGGCGCGGACGACAATCAGTCTTCGACCGCCGCTCCGCCTACTTGCGGACCCACAGCGCCTCGAAAAATTGATCCTGCACGGCGTCAGGACGATTGAAGCGCGGCTGCCACGCCGGCCCCATCCGGTAGGCGTCGCGAGCGATGGTGATCTGGTCCAGGGTGTTGGTCGACACCTGCCACTGCTTCAGATAAATCGCCCGCGTCGTCGCCGTGCCCATCAGCTCGAGGTAATGAGCGATCTGTTCCTGGCGCATCTCCCCCAGGGAACTGATCGACACGAACACCTCGACCAGCTGCGGCGGCAGCAGCGCCAGCTGGTTCGGGGTGAAGAAGCAGACGTCGGCGGCCGCGATCTCGGCTTCGACGTCCTCAAACCGATCGATATGGCGGAACCGGAACACCCTGCGCCCGGGCAGCACCGCCGGCAGGTAGTGCTGCGCCACGTGCAGCGCCGGGGGGATGTCGAAGATGAGATACCGGCACGGCAGGGTCTGCAGGAGCACGTACGCCAGCCGACCATAGCCGGCGCCGAGCTCGGCAATTACCGGGTTGGGCCCCATCCCAGCTTCAGCGACGAGGGTGTTGCGCTCGCGCACCGAGTTGGCCAAATCCTGCGAAACGGCGCGGCCGTCGAGAGTGATGCGAATCGGATTCCCCTCCGCCGGTTCCGCGAGCCTGTCGAAGACGCCCTCTGGATCGCGCCGTTTGGTGAAGGAACAGAGCAGCGCTACGAACAGCGCATAGGTGTCGCGCGTGTCGCGCTCCAGCAGCGGATTGGCGGCGAAGAACCCCTCGAGAAACGGCTCGGGCTCCATGTCGACACGCAGCGGCGACAGGTCCGGGGCGGCGGCCCAGTCGGCGAGGACGTTGCGGAACTGGTTGTCTGAAAAATCGGTCGGCAGCCAGTTGAAATAGTTCTGGTTGACCGTTCGCTTGAAGTGCTCGAGCCCGTGCCGCCCGATCTGGTCGAGATTGAGGCGGTTGAAATGCTCCCAGAATGCAGAGGGACGATAGACGGCCGGAGCCCGGTCCATCTCGTCGAACATCTCGGCCATGGAATAATCCTGTGGCACTTTGTGTCACTCCCCCGAACCAAGAATCACGGCGGGGTGTGGCGGCGAAACGGCTCCGGCATCGAGTAGCCCAACGCTCATCGAGGAAACCAATCGCGCGCCTTGACCCACGCAAGCCGTGTTTTCCAGAACAGGCTGCGCTCCATGTTCGCCGTTGTGTCAAGCGCCGCGGAGAGGCGCGATGCGAGATGCTCCATCTCCGCCCGGCTGCTCAACAGCTGCCCGCAAAGCTGTTCCTTTTCGGCTTCGAGGCCGGCGAGCTTGGTGCGGGCGGCCTCCCGCTCGCTGACACTTCCCTTCAGGGCCGGGCTCAGCGAACGCAGGTATTCGGCGACGGCGCGCCCGTCGGACCGAAGATCCTGACCCGGCCGGTAGCGCCAGTCAGCGATGACCGTCCGATAGAGCGAAAGCAGTTCATCGACGGCCGCGTCGCGCCCTGCGGTCGCCCGGATTCCGCCGGACACCGCCGCCGCATCGGCAGGATCGTAGCGATGGATCTCGGCCATGAGCCTGGCAGGCGTCAAACCGCTGCCCAGGGCGCGGATCCCGAAGTTCAGTCGGCGCAGCCTGTCGACATTCGACGTCGTCACCATCGGGCCCATGCCATTCGCGCCGACGAGGACGACGGCCGCGCCGACCGCAAGAGCTTCGAGCGCAGAACGTGCCTTCGCGAACACGATGTCATACCCGCCCAGCACGGTTTCCGACACCACCGACGACCCATGCCCAAGCCCCGCTCCATCGAGGGAAACGCCGGCCTGGGCACACGCCTCCCTTACGACCGCTCCGTGGGGTCCGTTCTCATTGCAGAACAACAAGCCCCGCACCGGCCGTGGCGGAAGCGGCGAACGCTGCGGAAACCTCGCCAGATCGACGAAGTTCAGAAGCACCCGTACCCGTTCGTCCGGGATGCCGCCTTCACACACCAGCCGATCGCGACAGGTGTCGTCGACGGCGACGTATTGCAGAATGCTCGGGAATCGCGGCGCGGCTTCTTCCCAGGGCAGCCAGCCATGGCACACGTAGATGGCCGGAGTTCCGGCAAAGTGCAACACCGCCGTCATCGTCTCGAGGTGATGGTGGCCGTGAATGACGTCCGGGCTCGCGGCGAGCCTGTCGAGATCGTCGATCACCGGAATTGATGCCGCCCGGATCTCGGCCGCAACACGCCCGAGCGCTGGGCTGTACACGATTGGCCTATGGCCCCGCGCGAGGAGCGCGGTGGCGAGATCGCGGACGTACAACTCCGAACCGGCGCGCGCCGACAGGTTGTGGTTGGTAATCAGTATGGTCAGGGCGTCTGTCAACGCGAGCCGTCCCCCGTGCGCTGCAGAACCTCCGAGAGCGGCAGAACGTGCTCGTGGTATCTGATCACGTGCGTGTAGGTCCCGGCGTCGACACGCTTTTCACCGTACTGCTCGTACTGGGGCGGAACCTTCGGGTCCCGCACCTGCGCGAAGTCACCAACACGCTGAAAGTATTCCTTCCCGAATGCATCGACGCCCCATGCATTCAGTGCAGCCGTGACTTCGCCGGCCATCTCGGCGTACCGGCGCGCGACCCGCAGTTTGCGCGCGAGCGCTGCCTCGTCCAGCGAGAGAGAAACGGCATCGCTCACGTCGCCGCCCGGCTGATCCGGTCGGCCGACAAGATTGAACGCGAAGTTTTCGACCGGCTTCTTGTCAATCCAGGTGGCCATCCGTACAGCGGCATCGATCACGAGCCTGCACACATCGTGGGTCGGGTTGTATCCCTCGGCGGCATCTCCGACTACGCAGTGGATGTCATCGTCGACGAGGGCACGCGCAAGCTCGCCGGCCAATCCCGTGAACACTGAATACCTATGATTCAGTATCGCGCGATAGAAAGCTGCGTCGCTGAACCGCCCGAAGATCGGGCCGCAAGTAGCACCCGCGCCCCGAACGACGGTGGCGGTCGAGGGCAGCCTGGACGCGGTGGTGCGGCCGGAGCCGTCGGTGAGAACGAAGACACGGGGACGCGCCCGCTCCAGCCACCCGTGCACGCGCAGCTCATGCCCGGGATGTGCGACGACGAGAGCGGCTGGCCCGACGGGGAGGGCCTGCCGGAGAGTTGACGCGCTCGTCGCGTTCATCGGTCGCGCGTGCGCAATGCCTCGAAACCGTTTTTCCGATACGTTCATGTCCATTTCGCCCCCACCGCCCATCACGTCTGTCCCAGGTGTCACTCCCGATCGCGCGTCGCTCAGATCGAAACTCCGGAGCGGTAGTTCTTCGCAGAATCGGTTGCGCGGCACATCTGCAGGGACAGGTTCCGGAATGGTGGTCGTAAGATAGACCGCGGGCCGGTGAATCGCAACCAGGAACCTGACGCGAATGGCCCGCCGGATCACCGTCGATCAGGCTTCACGGCCTCGCTCGGTGCGCCACCACTCAATCGTTTCCGCGAGCCCACGGTCGAGCGACACCGCCGGGTGCCAGCCGACTTCGTCGCGGATCCTGGTAACGTCCGCGGTCAGCCGCGGCGGATCGTGCGGCGGCGGCGGGCGGGCGCCCAGCCGGATCAACGATTCGGCCTGCAGCAACTGTCCGATGCGGCGCACCACGTCGGCCACAGCGGCCGGGCTGCCGGAGGCGATGTTGACCGGCCCTTCCACATCGCTTGCAAGGATGGCGGCGAAGGCGTCGGCGACGTCCTGGACATGCAGGAAATCCCGCACCTGGGTGCCCGCCGAGCACTGCGCCTCGCGCCCCGCCAGCAGCGCCAGAATCACCGACGGCACCAGACGGTCCGGATGCTCCAAGGGGCCGTAGAGATGGAAGACCCGACCCCACGACGCCGACAGACGGCCGCGCGCAAATCCCTCGAGCACCGCGTGAAAAGCGTGCTTGGCGCTGCCGTAGAGCGTCCCCGGGCGAAGCCGGGTCGTCCGCTCATCGCAATCATCCGCTGCCACCGCATACTCGGCGCACGAGCCGGCGCCGACGAAGCGCTCACCGCCCTGGTCGGCAAACGCCCGCAGCAGCTCGATGCTCACCTGCACCCAGGAGAGGTTCTGCGGTGACGTCCAGAACTCCCCCGGCGTCGCGCACCACGCCAGGTGCAGGAGATGCGTCGGCCGGACGGTCTCGATCAGCCGGGCGCCAGCTCCCGGCACCAGCAGATCGGCCTGGTGCCACTCGGCCACGCCGGCCGCCGCCGGCCGCGCCCGGGAGCTGACCGCATGCACCTCGAACGGCAGGGCGCCGAGCGGCCGCAGGCAATGGCGTCCGATGAAGCCGCTCGCGCCCGTCAGCAGCACCCGCGTCATCGCTGGAAATCCGGGTAGGTTCGGTCGCGCTCGTTGATGGTGCGGGTGTCGTCCGGCCAGGCGATGCCAAAAGCGGGATCGTTCCAGCGCACGCCGCGGCCATGCTGGGGGCTGTACGCCTGGCTGATGGCGTAGAGCACCTCGCTATCGCCGCGGAGAGTCTGGAACCCGTGGGCCAGGCCCTCCGGGATGTAGAGCATGCGGTGGTTGTCGGCGCTCAGCTCGCAGGCGACCGATTGCAGGAAGGTCGGCGAGTCGCGCCGCAGATCCAGGGCGACGTCGTAGATCGCCCCCTGGGTGCAGCGCACGATCTTGACTTCGGCCATCGGCGCCGCCTGGTAGTGCATGCCGCGAAGCGTGCCGCGGCGCCGGTTGAACGACGCGCTCATGTGCGCCAGGCGCGGATCCAGTCCCCTGGCACGGAGCTCGTCGGGGTTCCAGAGGCGCGCAAAGAAGCCGCGCTCATCCTCCACCCGCTCCGGCTCGATGATGCAAACCCCGGCAATCTCCGTGTCGTGGAAAATCATGCCCCGGCCTAGACGACGCGAACCTCCGGGACCGGGATGATGAAGCGCCCGCCGGTGCGCCGGAATTCCTCCTGCTGTTCGAGGATCTCCTCTGCGAAATTCCAGGTGAGGAGCAGCACCAGATCCGGGCGCTCCTGCAGCAGGCGCGCCGTCTCGTAGATCGGCAGGTGCACGCCCGGCATGTAGCGGCCCTGCTTGTGAGGGCTGCGATCGACGACATAGTCGAGGACGTCCCGGCCGATGCCGAAATAGTTGAGCAGCGTGCTGCCCTTCGCCGCGGCGCCATAGGCGGCGATCCGCTTGCCTTCGGCCTTGAGCCCGGTCAGCAGCGACACCAGCGACGATTTCAACTCGTTGACGGCGCCGGCGAAGCCCTCGTAGAACTTGAGGTTGGTCACTCCCCAGGCCGCTTCCTCGGCCAGCAGGCGGCCGACCGACGGCGACGCGGCAGGCCCCGTCGTGAGCCCGACCGTCACCCGCAGCGAGCCGCCATGAATCGCAATCCGTTCGACGTCCAGCACTCGCAGCCCCCAGGTCGTGAAGAGCCGGTCGAGCGCGGTCAGCGAGAAATAGCTCAGGTGTTCGTGATAGATGGTGTCGAACTCGCGGTGATCGATGAGGTCCTTGACGTACGGCACCTCGATGATCGCCACACCGTCGTCTTTCAGCAGCGCCGCCAGCCCCCGTGCAAAGCCGGGGAGGTCCGGCACGTGCGCCATCACGTTGTTGGCGTGGACCACGTCCGCCGCGTGGCCGTCGGCGCGCAGCGACCGCGCCAGCGACTCGCCGAAGAAGTCCACCACGGTGCGGATGCCGTTGGCCTCGGCGACCCTGGCGATGTTGGCCGCCGGCTCGATGCCCAGCACCGGCACGCCGGCGCGGCGGTAGTACTGCAGCAGGTAGCCGTCGTTGCTGGCAACCTCGACGACGAGGCTGTCGCCGCCGAGCCCGCGGCTGCGAATCACCTGGCCGGCTAGGGTTTCGGCGTGCCGCAGCATGGTGTCGCTGAACGACGAAAAATACGCGTAATCCGAGAACAGCCTGGCGGGCGGCACCGTCTCGGTGATCTGCACGAGAGTGCAGTCCTCGCAGAAGACCAGGTCGAGCGGATACCTGGCTTCGTCGGCCTCGAGATCATTCGGCCCGAGCAATGCGTTGGCCAGCGGTGTCTGGCCGAGCGACAGCACCAACGGCACCCGGGTCCCGCCGCACGCCCGGCAGCAAAACCGGGTCATCGGCTCCCCCCGAGGAACGTCCGGTACCAGTCGATGGTACGGGCCAGACCGTCGCCGAGGTCGTAGAGCGGATGCCAGCCGAGCAGCCGGCGCGCCTTCTCGGCGCTGAGATACTGATGGCGGATTTCGTGCGTCGCCAGATTGTGAACGTCCGGCTCGAGGGGCGAGTCCATCAGTTGCAGAATGCGGCGCGTCAGATCGAGCACGGTGACCTGGAGCTCGTTGGAAAAGTTGAACGCATGCCCTCGCAGCTCTGGCGACGCGGCCAGCCGCTCGGCGAGCAGGGTGTACACGGCGGCACCATCCTCGACGTAGAAGTAATCGCGGATGTAATTGCCGTCGGATCGAATCACCGGCCGCTCGCCGCGGATGGCCGACCGTATGGTACCCGGGACGATGCGATTCCAGTTGAGATCGCCGCCGCCATAGAAATTGCCGCAGCGCGTGATCACAACCGGAGTGCCATAGGTATTGGCATAGGTCTGGGCGATCAAGTCCGCGCACGACTTGCTGACGTCGTAGGGATGGGTGCCCTTGAGCGCCGTTTGCTCGTCGTAGGGCAGCACCTTGGACTCGCCATACGCCTTGTCGGACGAGGCCAAGACGATTTGTTTGACGGACGGGCTGCGGCGGCAGGCCTCCAGCAGCGCCCACGTGCCCCTGATGTTCGAATCAAAGGTCGAGACCGGATTGCGATTGGCGATGCCGACGATGGTCTGGGCGGCAAGATGGATCACCGTGTCCACCTCGTGCTCGCCCAGCAGACGCTCGAGCGCCGCCTGCTGCCGCACATCGCCGCGGACCACGGTCACACCGCCGATGGCGCCGCTGCGCACCAGTTCGCTCTGCGGCACCCAGTCGCGCACAAGGGTGATGACGTTGGCTTCGAGCGCCTGGAGGCGCTTCACCAGCCAGCCGCCGACCAGCCCCGTGGCTCCGGTGACCAGGGTCGGGCGATCGCGCCAGAACGCCCGGGACGCCGCGGTCATCGGCTCCGTCACCGCGCCACCGTGACCGTGATCGACCCGAGATCGCGGGTGGCGCCCGCGCCGTCGACGGCCTGCGCGAGCAGCGTGTGCGCGCCAGGCTCCAGCCTCAGCTGCGCCGTCCAGCCGTGGCGGTCCGACTGCCGCGAAAACGCCGGCACCGCGGCGGAGACGTCCGGGCGGTCCACCGTCAGCTCGGTCGATTGCACGAAATGACTGTCGACATAGAGGCGAACGGCGGCCACGCCGACGTCGTCCATGGCCCATCCCGACGCCGTCAGCTCGCGCGCCACGGACGCCTTGTCGGCTGGAGCGTCGAGGACCCCGAAGGGCAGCTGATTGGTGGCCTCCGGAGGAGGACAGCCGGCGATGCCGGACGGCGCATTGCGGCTCCCGCAGCCGCCGACCACCATCATCAGCGCGGCGAACACCATGCCGAAGCGACTTACCACTTTTTCCATTCCGCTCCCCCTGCGTCCCACAGCTGGTTCAGCTGCTGGTAATCCCGGTATGTGTCCATGCACTGCCAGAAGCCACTGTGCTGATACACCGACAGCTGCCCTTCCGCCGCCAGGCGCTCCAACGGCTCGCGCTCCAAGATGCATCCGGCGTCGTCGCTGAGGTAGTCCAGCATCCGGCGGTCGCAGACGAAGAAGCCGCCATTGATCAGCCCGTCGTGGGTCTGGGGTTTCTCGCTAAACTGCTGAACCCGGCCGCCGCTGACGAGCAGCTCGCCGAAGCGCGAGCTCGGATGCACGCCGGTGACGGTGGCGATGGTGTCGGCCTGCGCGTGATGATCGAGCAGCCGGCTGAGATCGACGTCGCTGACCCCGTCGCCATAGGTCAGCATGAACGGGTTGCTGGTGATGTAGCGGCTGGCCCGCTTGACGCGGCCGCCGGTCATGGTCTGCAGACCGGTGTCGATCAGCGTCACGCGCCAGCCGTTCTCCTCGTGCCCGTCGTGAATCGTAATCGACTCGCGCTTCCCCAACTCGACCGTGAAATCGTTGTTCATCGCCTCGTAGTTGAGGAAGTAATCCTTGATGATCTCCCCCTTGTAGCCGAGGCAGACAATGAAGTCGGTGAATCCGTGCGCAGCGTAGCTTTTCATGATGTGCCAGAGGATCGGCCGGCCGCCGATCTCGACCATTGGCTTAGGACGGTATTCCGTCTCCTCGCGCATCCGTGTCCCCATGCCGCCGCAGAGGATCACTGTCTGGACGTTGTTCTTTTTCAACACATCACCTGTCGTTGCCGGGGTCGGCGACGCGACAATCCGCGAAGTCGCGGCTCTGATTGGGGTTGTAGTAGGGATCGCGATCGAGGTCTCCCTGCCAGAGCTCGCGCATCGCCGCGATCTCGTCTTCGCGCTGGGCGCGCATCCCGAAGCTGGCGGACTCATGATGATACAGCCGCGCGTAGGGCGTGAACACGATCCGATACCCGGCACGGCGCACCCGCAGACAGAAGTCGACGTCGTTGAAATCCACTCGGAGGCGCGGGTTGAAGCCGCCGACCTCGGCATAAATGGTCCGTCGCGTCAGCAGGCAGGCACCGGTCACCGCCGAGCAGTTTCGTATGGCATGCGCGATCCCGTCGCACCCCCGGGTTCCGCCGGGCTGCTGGTGGAGCAGGTGGGCGGCGACGCCGGACACCCCGATCGCCACCCCGGCGTGCTGCAAGCGACCGTCAGGATAGAACAACTTCGCTCCAACCGCCCCCACCTCTTTCAGTTGCGCGTATTCTACCATCGCCGACAGCCAGTCCCGATTGATTGGCTCGACGTCGTCATTCAACAACAGGACATACGGCGACGCGGCTCTGACGACCGCGAAATTGATTTTTTCCGAGAAGTTGAACGGCGGCTGATACGAGTAGCTGACGCGCGTGTGAGGCAGGTGATCGAGGAGCCTTCGGGCCTGCTCGGGCAGGTAGCCGTTGTCCGCCACCAGCACCTCATAGTCCTCGTAAGACGTGCGCTCGAGGAGCCCCCGAAGGCAACGCACGAGCAGCGGTTCGCTTTCGCCGGGAGCCGAACGCCCGTCGGTGGGAATGACGATGGTGACGCGGGCGCCGGGCAGGATGCGGTGACGCGTCCGCCGGACGCCCGCCACCGCCCCGTCGCTGACCTCGACGTCGGCGCCCTGCTCCCGCCAGTAGTCCGCGAGCGCCCGCGCCGCGTCGGGATGGGTGGAGGCGCTGAGGTCCTCGTTGCCGGAGGCCCGGTGGTAGAGCACGCGCGGGACGTGGCCGACGCGGTGGCGCGAAGCGACGCGCAGGGCCAGATCGTAATCGAGCGCCCCGGCGAACGCCTCCCGGTAGCCTCCGGTCGAGCGGACGACAGTACGCCGCACGACCGTCAGCCGGCCGAAGTACATCCGCGACTGCAGGTATTCCGGCGACCAGCCGGGCTTGAAATGGGGACTCTGATGCGCGCCGGACTCGGTCTGCTCGTCTTCGTCCGAATAGAGCAGGTCGAGATCGGGTTCGTCGTTCAGCCGCGCCGCGATTTCGTGCAGCGCCTGCGGGGCCAGCCCATCGCCGGCCGCCAGCGTCCCGACAAAGTCCGCGGCAGTGGCGTCGAGCGCGGCGTTCAAGGCAGCCACCGGCGTGGCTGCGTCGGGCAGCCTCCGGCGATGGCGCGGCGGCAGGACGTCCTCGGTCAACGCCGACCATGCCGCAGCCGATAGCCAGACTTCCCAGTCCTGATAAATCTGGCTCAGCAGCGAGTGGACCGTCCGGGTCAGCTGTTCGTCCGCACCGTCGCCGAGAAAGAGCGCGATCCTGGGCCGGACGGCCAGCCCCGCCGCGCGCAGGCTGACCAGCTCCGCGGCGCCGGGGGCGCTCCTGGCGAACCAGCGCGCGTAGGCGGCCGGCCCCGCGGCTGCGTCGTGCTGCCGCAACCGCTGGAGTGTGCCGCGCACACCGTAGGCTCGCAGCGCGAACGCGACCGTCCGGCGCAGCTCGCGCGGGACCTTTCGCCAAAGAAGCGTCGGCTCTCCCCACCAGACGTTCAGCGCTGGAGCGCCTGATTCGGCGCGCGCCTGGAGGGTGATCGCCTGAGGTCCGGCGGGTATTGGCAGGCGCAGCCGCTGCCAGCGTCCGGGCCCGGTTTCGACGACGCTGTCCGTTGCCTGAGCCGAGCGGCCGTCAGCGGCGACCGCCGCCGCGAAGCGGACCGTCGCGGAGGGATCGCCGACCACCGCACAATGGACGACGAGGACGGCGCGCCGCGGCATCCTGGTGCGAAACACCAGCTCCGAGGGCAGCGCCGCGTGCAATGCCTCACGGGAAACGCCCCCGAGGGTGACGAGCTCGGGCGCGACGGCCGAGGCGTCCGACGCTCCTTCGATGAGCAGCTCGAGGGGTCGCCGTTGGAAAAACAGGGTGCGGAGCGTCGACCTGCCGCGATGAAACAAATGATGGAGCAACGCGCCGGCCATTCTAGCACCCGCCTGCTTCCGACATTTCGACGGCAACCAAGCTTCCAGTGGACCACCATGCTATGCTTGTCCCCCGCTTGGGACTGCCTTCAATTGATCTCAGACGCGCCCGCCGGCTGATCGCGCCGGACGGCACCCGCCGTCATCGTGCGCTCGGCCGGATCCTTCGCTCCGCTGGTGCGAGGACGTCGTCGCGGCAGGCGGCTAGGCCGCCGCTCGTCAGCCTGCTGCTGACAGGGGCCCGCACGACGGCGGCTGATCTGCTCGGCACCATCCTTTCCGTTCAGGCGCAGACCGAACCTCGCTGGGAATTGTGGCTGACAGGTTTGGCCGGGGACACACCCGCAGAGGTGGCGGCTGACCCCCGGGTAAAGGTCGCGCCGCCCGCCACCGGAGAAACGGCGGCCGCTCTCAATGCCGCGCTGGCGGCTGCGCGTGGCACCTGGGTCGGCTGCCTCAGCGGTGGTGATCGGCTCGCGCCAGACGCCCTCAGGCTCCTCACCGCCGCGGCGGCGCGCCCGCAGGCTGACGCGGTATACAGCGACGAGGAGACGCTCCAGGATGTCGGCCCCCCGGGCGGCACCTACTCGAAGCCGGACTGGTCTCCGGAGCTGCTGCTTTCGTTCCCTTACATCAGCCGGTTGTCGCTGCTCCGCCGCGACCGCGTCGTCGCGCTAGGGGGATGGCGGCAGGCCACCGTCGCGGCGGAAGAGTACGAGCTCCATCTCGGCATCGCGCGCGCCGGCGGCGCGATTCGGCGCGTCGATCAGATCCTTTACTTCCGCCAGGGACGGCATGCGGCGGAGGTCTACAGTACGCCCGCCGCAGTCGACGCCCGGCGGACGGCGGTAGAGGCGCATCTCGCCGCGACCAGCACCGCCGCCGCGATCGAGCCTCGACCCGACGCGGGCCGGCTGCGCGTCCGGCCGGTGATCGCCGGGCAGCCGCTGGTCAGCATCGTGATTGCGACCCGCGACCGCGTTCAGCTGCTCAGACAGTGCGTCGAGAGCATCCGCGCCACGACCGACGCGTCGGTGGCCTACGAGATCATCGTCGCCGACAACGACAGCGCCGAAGCCGAGACGCTCGAATACTTCGAAGTCTCGGGGCTGCGGATCGTCCACGTCCCCGGCCCCTTCAACTTTTCGGCGATCAACAACGCCGCGGCACGCGTCGCGCGTGGCTCGTTGCTGCTCTTTCTCAATAACGACACCGAAGTCATCGACCCGCGATGGCTGGCCGCCATGGCGGAGTGGGCGCTGCAACCGGCGATCGGATGCGTCGGTGCGAAGCTGCTCTTCGGCGACGGGAGGATTCAGCACGTCGGCGTGACGCTCCATGACGGATCCGCCCACCACCCGTTCTACGGAGAGCGGCCGTCGGCGCGGAACTGGCTCGACACCGAGCTGGTCCGCAACTACAGTGCCGTGACCGCCGCGTGCGTTATGGTCCGGCGCGCCGTCTTCGAGGAGGTCGGCGGCTTCGCGGAGACCCTTCCGATCGCCTACAACGATGTGGACCTCTGCGTCCGGGTGCTGCGCGCCGGGTATCGCAACCTCTACACGCCGTACGCCGTGCTCTACCATCACGAGTCGTCCAGCCGCGCGCCTGGCGTGACTATCGAAGACAATCAACGCCTGCGTGCGGCCGTCGGAGAGCTCGTCTGGTCGGACCCGCTCTGCCCGGCGCTGCAGCGCATGGCGGCCCCGCGAACCGGCGCCGCCGCGAACGTCGTCTCGCGTCAGCTGCAGCGGGCGGCGCGAGTCCTGCGGCGGGGTACCGAGGTGCTGGCAGCTGTGGCCTGGCGCCGCACCTCGCTGCGAAGTATCGCGGAGACCGCGACCCACCCCCCGGACTCGGAGATGGTGCGATGGCTGGACGGCGTGGAGATCGGCGGCCAGACCCGCATTGCCCTCTTCATGCATCCCGCCAGCAGCCGCACCTACCGCACTACACCAGGGCCCGGAGGACGCTTCGACGCCCGGATCTGCCTGCTGCCGGAGGTCTGGAAGAAGAACGAGGGAGGCGTGGTTTTTACGGCGGCGGTCACCGCTGGCGTCCAGACCAGCCAGCGAGAGTGGGTGCTGAACCCCGGTGCCAGACCGGCAGATCGCCGCTGGGTTCACGTCCGCCTGCCGTTGTCCGCTTACGCCGGCCGGGACGTCGAGATTACGCTCTCAACCGGACTGGCCGCCGGCGCCGGCCCCGGCCACGCATGGGCGGCGTGGGGCGATCCTGTGCTGCTCGAGCGCAAGCGAGCCGCGGACGTCGTGCGGCGACAGGCACAGGTGGTCAAGGCGCTCGGCCTCCGAGGCGCCGCCCGTCGATACGCCCGGCTGCTGCGGTCCGGCGCCCACGGCCAGGCAGCTCCCTTCGTCTACGACGCCTGGTTCAAGCAGCAGGCGCTCGCCAGCCCTGAGGAGCTGATGCGGCGCCTGGCCGCCTGCGCCTACCGGCCCCGCATCAGCGTTGTGACGCCGGTCTTCAACACCGATCCGAAATGGCTGCGGCACTGCGTTGACTCGGTGCGCGCCCAGCGATACACCGATTGGGAGCTGTGCCTTGGAGACGATGGGTCCACGAATCCGCGTACCCGCGAGGCGCTCGCCGGTCTCGAAGCCGTCGATCCGCGCATCAAGGTGACGACGCTGGAACGGAACGGCGGCATTTCCGCCGCGTCGAATGCCGCCCTGGCGCTGGCCACGGGGGAATTCATCGCCCTGCTCGACCATGACGACGAGCTCGCACCCGACGCCCTGGCTGAGGTCGTCATCGCGCTGAATGCGCATCCCGAAGCCGACTTCATCTACACCGACGAAGACAAGCTCGAATTCGACGGCGCCCACGTGGAGCCGTTCTTCAAGCCTGATTGGTCACCCGAGTATCTGCGCTCTACCATGTACGTCGGGCATCTTGGCGTGCACCGGCGTTCGCTGGTCGAACGGATCGGCGGGTTCCGCTCGGCGTTCGACGGCGCGCAGGATTACGACCTGGCCCTCCGGGCCAGCGAGCACTCCTCGCACATTCTCCACATTCCGAAGATCCTTTATCACTGGCGGAAGATCCCGGGATCGGCGGCGGGAGACCGCGCCGCCAAACCATGGGGCTTCGACGCCGCCCACCGGGCCTTGGAAGATCAAATCACCCGCCTGAGCCTGCCGGCGACCGTGGACGCGACGCCGGGCCATGGTTTCTACCGGGTCCGCTATGCGATCGCCGGCGATCCCCTGGTCAGCATCCTGATCCCGACGGACGGGCGGATTGCCAGCGGGCCGAGTGGCTCGCGCGACCTGCTGCTCGAATGCGTGCGCAGCATTGTCGAGCACACGACCCGCGTTCGCTACGAGCTCATCATTGTCGACAACGGCCGTCTCTCGCCGCAGGTGCTGGCCTATCTGCGGGACGTGCCGCACCGGCGCGAGACGTATCGCAGCGAGGGCCCGTTCAACTTCGCCGCCAAGGTGAACTTCGCGGCGCGGCTGGCCGCGGGGGACCACCTCCTGCTCCTCAATGACGATACCGAGGTGCGTTCACCCGAATGGGCCCGGGCGATGCTGGAGTTCTCGCAGCAGCCGGGCGTCGGCGCGGTCGGCGCCAAGCTCCTTTACCCCGATGGCAGGCTGCAGCACTCGGGGGTCGTGCTGGGCATCGGCGGCGGCGCCTGTCACGTCTTCTGCGGACAACAGGGGGAAACGCCGGGCTACTTCGGCAGTGCCCTGGTCATCCGCAACTACTCCGCCGTGACCGGCGCCTGCTGCATGACGCCGCGCGCGGTCTTCGACGAGGTCGGGGGCTTCGACGAACTGTTCGCGCGCGACTTCAACGATGTCGACTACTGCCTGCGGCTGGGCGCGCGCGGCTACCGAATCGTGTGCACCCCCTTCGCGCGGCTGTATCACTATGAAGGCGCGACGTTCGGCAGCCGCGAGCACATCGTCGATCCCGCCGAGATTGCCGCCCTCAGCGAGCGGTGGGGGGCGGTTATCGCGGCCGACCCCTTCTACAATCCCAATCTCACCCGGTCGGCTCTGGACTACAGCCTGCGCCTGTAATTTTCGATGGCCCGCACCCAGTCGCCCCAGCTGCAGCCGCTGCACGATCTGCGGCAAACCGGCCAGAACCGGTGGGTGGCGGAGGGGCACGACCCCCAGTTTCTCCTCGCCGGTCCGTTCCGGCGGGGGCTCTGGGAGCTTCGGATCCGCGGCACGGCCCCTCGTGCCTCGGCGCACGCGTCGATGCAGCTTTACCACGCAGCGCATGGCGCTTTCTCGGAGGCCGCGAGCGTCAGCGGACGCGGGCTGTGCGGCGAGGAAGCCGAGCGCCGGCTGCGCTTTTGGCTGCCGGCGACGGCGGACTCGTTCAGGTTCGATCCCGCCAACGAGCCGGGCCCTCTCGCGTTCGAATCCCTCCAGCTGCGGCGGCTGAATCTCGCCGCGGCCGTCCTGCGGCAGTGGATCAATCTCGCGCGCGCCGATCTCCGGCGCGCCCTGCGGTGGCTGTGGCGGATCGTCTCGGAGCCGAGGCGCGCCAAACCGATGATCCTCCAGCTCGCGGCCTCCACAGCGGTGCACGATCGGTATCCGGAGTGGCTGGCGAAGCGGTGCGCCGTCCGCACGGCTCAGTACGCGCCGCCCACCCCGGATGACAACCTCTTCTCGCTGCTCACGACCGTCTACGACACGGCGCCCGAATACGTGGACGCACTGGCCGCCAGCGTCGCTTCCCAGACCTTCACCGGCTTCGAGTGGATCGTGCTGGATAACGGCAGCCGCAACCCACGGACCCTTTCCGCCATCGCCAGCCTGGCCGCCCTTGCGCAGGTGCGGTTGTTTCGCGTCGATCGCAACCTCGGCATCATCGGCGGCATGCGCTACGTGCTGGAACGCGCCGGCGGCCGCTATATTCTGCCGGTTGATTCCGATGACGTCCTGTTTCCCGACACGCTCGCCGTGGTGGCGTCGCAGGCACAGCAGCACGGGTATCCGGCTTTGCTGTACACGGACGAGGACAAGCTGCGCGACGGAGTGCACACCGACCCCTTTCTCAAGCCCGACTGGGATCCCGTCCTGCTGCGCAACTGCTGCTATATCGCGCACTTGACGGCCATCGACCGCGCCGGAGCGCTTCGCCTGGGCGCCTATACCGATGCGAGCGCGGAAGGTTGCCACGACTGGGATTCCTTCCTGCGCTTCGCCAGGGCCGGCAAGCATGCTAAGCACGTCCCGGACATTCTCTACAGCTGGCGCATGCATGCGGGATCGACCGCCGCGGACGTGGCCGCGAAGGACTTCATCGTCGCCTCGCAGCGGCACGTGCTCGTGAATCACCTTGCCAGGCTGGGTCTGGACGACCGCCTCGAGGTGGTGCGAAGCCCGCATTTTCCAGCCTCCCCTGACTGGTGGATCCGCCGGCGCCGATGCGCGGCCCCGCCCGCGTCGCTGCTCATCGACGCCCGCGCTGCCAGCCCAGCTGCGGCCACAGCGATTCTCGCGCGCACCGGTGGCTATCCGATCGCGCGGATCTGGCTCATCTCCACGGCGGAAGACGCCGCGGCCATGACGTCAGCGGTGCGGCAGGCCGCGCCGGATGTGGATCTGCGATCCTCGAGCGCGGGGCTGCCAGCCGCGTTAAGTGATGCAGTCGCTGCCGACGCCCTGCTGCTAGCCCTCGCAGACGCGTCACTCTTCCCCGTCACCGACGAGTGGCTGTGGGAGATGGTCGGCCTGAAAGAGAGCTATCCGGACACGGTCGCGGTGGGAGGCCGGATACTGGATGCTTCCGGCCGGGTCGTGAGCGGACCGTTGGTTTTCGGTTACGACGGTCCGGTGGGTTCGCCCGATCGGGGACGTGCGACGGCTGATGCGGGTTATTTCGGATCGGCCTTGAAACAGCAGTCGACGAGCGCGGTCGACGGCCGGCTATGCGGGGTGGACCCTGGTTTCCTGGGTGCGCTCGCGGCGGCTGGGAAGCCATTCCCCGACAGCCTGGTGACCTTGGGCCCCTGGCTCGGGCTCCAGGCCCTCGACCAGGGCCGCCGCGTCGTCTTCTCCCCCTTCATCGAGGCTTCTGGCGAGGCGCCCCCTGCCCCCCTGCTCGACGATTACCTGCAGGACACCCGGTACTATCACCGGCTGCTCTCCAAGTCGATTCCGTTCGAACCCGACTTCACGCTCCTTCCGTCCAGGGGACAGGCTGCCAGGTTTGGCACCCAGGGCGGCTGAGTCGGGAGACGGCCATCCAAAATAGGGCTGGCGGTTGCCTATCTGATCCGCCGGGTGTGGTTCCTGTTTCCCACTTTTACTCTCCCAAGGCCTTCTTTTAGCTGAACCGTCGGGCACCGAGATTGCTGTTGTGCTCGCGGAATGGGAGGCCTTGTGACTTTTATGCGTACTTATCTGCACCACCTGCTCAGGCTGGGGACGGCGGCGCTACTACTGAGCCCCCTCCCTGCGATGGGTCAAACGACGACAACATTGACGGGTTCCAATGCGGATCAGACCTGGAGCGGTCCGGTCGCCAACGCGAACGCCGGGGTCTGGCTCGACCAGGGAGCGGTGAGCAACGATTCGCGGCGCGACTTGATCGTCGGCGCCCCGGGCAATGCCTCCGTCCTCGGAAAGGTCTACGTGATTTTTGGCGGGCCAGTGCGTTTCGGCGATGTCAGCCTGGCCACGGCAGACACCACCATCGCCGGCGGCGCCGCCGGTGATCTCTTCGGTTACGCGACCGCTGCCGGCAACATTCTCAACATCGAAAATACGGTGCCCCGGAACCTCGTCGTTGGGGCCCCGGGGGCGATGGGCAACCGCGGCGCGGTCTACCTTTTCGCAGGAGGCTTCACGGAGGGAAACTCCCTCAACACCTCGAACGCCGTCTTTACCATCATCGGAGCCACCGGCGACCGGCTGGGCAGCGCGCTCGCCACGGCCGATCTGAACAACGACGGACGACGCGAGATCATCATCGGTGCTCCGGGGACCGGGCGCATTTACGTCATCAACGGCAGTGCGGCCCTGACCGGCACCCTGGACCTCTCCAACCCGGCAACTCCAGCCAACCTGACGATTGGCGGTACCGGCCTCGGCAACGTCCTCGCCGCGGGTGACGTTACCGGCGACTGTATCTCCGACCTGCTCGTCGGCTCCAGCACGCAGAACGTTGTCTACCTCTACAAGGGCAAGGCGAGCGGCGGCCTGCCGACCACCCCGGATGCCGGATTCGTCGGCGAGCGCGCCGGGGACATCATCATCGGCGCGCCGGGGTCGAAGGGCCCCGCCGGCGACCGCGTCGACGGCGGCGCGGTGTACGTGTTGTGGGGGGCTCCGACCCTCGTTTCCCGGAATCTCGCGGACGCTGACGTCAAGTTCTATGGCAAGGCGGGGGATCGCGCCGGCGCCGCCGTGACCTCTGGCGATATCAATCGTGACACGCCGGACGATCTCGTCATCCTGTCGCCAGGGGCGGCGGGCGGGGCCGGCGAACTCAACGTCTATTACGGCCGCACCCGCGGCAGCTACGGCACGCTGATCGATTTCGGGTCGAGCCCGGCGCTGATGGACCGGACCATCGTCGGCAGCGACAGCTCGAACCCAATTGGTTCGGTCCAGGTCTTCGAGGTCACTGGTGAAGGCGCGCGCGATCTGATCGTCGGCGTCCCCACCGTGGCGTCGAATGCGGGGCTCATCTACTTCACGATCTCCCCCCGGATGATTCCCGGCAGCCGCACCATCAACATGATCGTCAACGAGAACGGGGCGGTGTCGGCGAGCGACACCGTCGTCAACGCCAGCAACGTGCCGATCACCTGGACGCTGTCGAGCAACCGCTCCTGGCTGACCACGGGCTCCAGCACCGGCAGTTCGGTGAGGGGCTCGGATGGTAGCTTCAACATCCTCGGATCGTCCGCCGGGCTGGCACCGGGTGTTTACACCGGCACGGTGACGATCACCTCCACCAGCAATCACCTGCTGATGTCGGTGCCGATCACCGTCAACCTGACCATCACCTCGACCCGAATCTTCATCGATTCGCCGACGTCTGGCAGCACGGTGGTGCAGCCGTACACGCTCAAGGGCTGGGCGATCGAGAGCACCTCGCCCGCCAGTTCCGGGGTCACCGGTGTCGATGCCGTGCACGTCTACGCCTATCCGAACCCGGGCTCCGGAACCGCACCGGTGTTCCTCGGCGCGGCCACATACGGCTACGCACGCGACGATGTTGCGGCCGCCTACGGGGCGCACTTCAGGAACTCCGGCTTCCAGCTGCCGATTCTCGGCCTGGCGCCCGGCCTCTACCGGCTCGTGGTCTACGCGCATCACACGGCTTCGGGGGTGTTCACGCACTACAACTTCGTCGACGTCAACGTGATGAACAACCCGGCGATGGGCGTCTACACGCCGACCAACAATTCGACGGTGTCCTCGGCGTTCGAGATCACCGGGTGGGCCATCGACCGCGCCGCGGCCGTCGGGCCGGGCGTGGACACGGTCCACATCTACGTCTTCCCCAACGTTGGATCAGGTCAGGCCCCGGTGTTCATCGGGGTGGCGAGCATGGGCTGGTCGCATCCGGACGTCGGCGCGATGTTCGGCTCGCAGTTCACCAACTCCGGGTTCCACTTCACCATCACCGGCCTGGGACCGGGTGTCCACGACCTGGCAATGTATGCCCACAGCACCGTCTCCGGGCGCTTCGACAAGGTCACGGTCAACCGCATCACCGTGAACAACAACTTGTTGATGGGTATCGGCCTGCCTGGGGCGGAAAGCCGGGTCAGCACGAACTTCTGGGCGGCTGGCTGGGCGATCGATCGGTCGGCCGCGAGCGGTACCGGGGTCGACACGATTCACATCTACGCCTACAAGAACCCGGGTTCGGGGACGCCGCCGGTGTTCCTCGGGGTGGCGGACTATGGACAGCCGCACAGCGGCGTCGCCCAGCTTTACGGAACCCGTTACCTCAACTCAGCCTTCGCACTGCAGGTGACAACGCTGACGCCAGGGGTCTACGACATCGTAATGTTCGCCCACAGTACGGCGACCAATACGTTTAACAACTGGGCTGTAGTGCGAACTACGGTGCAATAAGGACGGGGTCGACGGCCGGCACGGCATCGCGCCGTGCCGGCCGTTGATCCGCTCGCGCAGGGGGGGGCCACGGAAGCGCTGGTCCAGCCGCCCACTTCCACGGCGTGCGGTTCACGCCTCAAACATCAGGCGTCGTCGTCGAGAAGTCCCCGCAGGTAGTGCCCGTACGGGCTGCCCTTCATCGCGCCAGAGAGGCGCTCGACATCCGCGGCAGTGATGTAGCGAAGCCGGTAGGCAATCTCCTCCGGACAGCCGATCATCTGGCCCTGCCGCTCCTCCACGGCCTGCACGAAGTTGGTCG
Organism: Acidobacteriota bacterium; assembly: GCA_039933435.1. Classification (GTDB taxonomy): domain Bacteria; phylum Acidobacteriota; class Vicinamibacteria; order Vicinamibacterales; family 2-12-FULL-66-21; genus JALZOC01. The sequence goes on from JBDTOB010000001.1 coordinate 40,832, forward strand.
CCTGGACGAGCGACTCGTGCGTCCCCGTATCCAGCCAGGCGACTCCTCTGGGCAGACGCTCGACGCACAACCGCTGCCGCGTCAGGTAGACCCGATTGACGTCGGTGATCTCCAGCTCTCCGCGTGGGGACGGCCGGAGTCCTTCGGCGATGCTGACCACGTCGTTGTCGAAGAAATAAAGCCCGGTCACGGCGAAGGTGGATTTGGGATGGGACGGCTTCTCCTCCAGGCCGACCACGCGTCCCTCGGCGTCGAACTCGACCACACCGTAGCGCTCGGGGTCCCGCACCCGGTATCCGAAGACCGTTGCTCCGGTTTCGTGCGCGGCCGCTGCCCGAAGGTTGTCGGACAGGTGAGCCCCGTAGAAGATGTTGTCGCCAAGCGCCAGCGAGACGCGGTCCGTGCCGATGAAGTCGCGGCCGATGAGGAAGGCCTGGGCGAGGCCGTCGGGCGACGGTTGCACGGCGTAGCGGATGCTCAATCCGAGATCGAGGCCATCGCCTAGCAGGCGCTTGAAGCCGTCCTGTTCATGCGGCGTGGTGATCACCAGAATTTCGCGGATCCCGGCCAGCATCAGCGTCGAGAGCGGATAATAAATGAGGGGTTTGTTGTAGATCGGAATCAGCTGCTTGCTGATCCCGCGAGTCACCGGATGGAGCCGCGAACCGGATCCACCCGCCAGAATGATGCCTTTAAGGGACACGTCAGTCTCATTCCTCCGGGCGCACCTGCGAAGACTAGCGGGATTCGACGCCGGCAGGGGTGCTCGGCGCGCGCGAGAGGCGTTCCATGT
>JBDTOB010000002.1:0-32500 GCA_039933435.1 Acidobacteriota bacterium
GGAGGAAGCCGAGCGCAAGAAGCGCGAGCTGCCGGAGCCGCAGCGCCAGCGGCTGACCTTCCTCCGCGGCGACCTTCGCGACTGGGCGGCCGACGAGCCGTTCGATCTGATTCTCACGCCGTGCGCGTCGCTCACCCACCTGCTGACGCTCGACGATCAGATCGCGGCGTGGCGGCGCGCGCACGACAACCTCACCGCCGGCGGCCGCTTCGTCGTCGATCTGGTGATGCCGAACCTGCCGGCCTATGCCGATTCGATGCAGACGCCACCGCGGACGCCGGTCGAGATCGACATCGACACCTGCGATCCGGCCACCGGAGAGCGGCTGCTGCGCTACAAAACGACGCGATACGTTCCGCACGAACAGCGCGCCGAAATCCGGTTCCTCTACGACAAGCTGGCGAAGAACGTCGCCGTCGATCGCTACGTCAGCGACTTCGCCTCGCACGTCTACTATCCGCGCGAGGTCGAACTGCTCTTCCGGCTGACCGGCTTCGAGGTCGAGAGCCGCTACGGCGACTACCGGATGCGGCCGCTCCGGAGCACCAGCCGGGCGATGATCTTCACAGCTGTGCGCCGCTAGGCCAGGCGCCACCACCGGGCCGATATCCGCCGAAGGCATACATGAGCTAGAATAGGGCTCTACTAACAGAGCAGCGCCTCGTCCGGCACAGCCTCCCGCAGGCTGGCTCGATGGAGGTGGTCTGTCCGCAGGCCCGGTGCATGAATGGTTCGATCGTTATGCTGTCGTCCGGGCGTGCTGCCCGCCATCCTCGCCTTTCAGTTAGCCGCCGCGGCGACCTGTTTCGCACAACCCGACCCGCAGGCGCCGGCGCAGGCCCAGCCTGCGTCGCGGTCCCCCTGGTCTGTTGCCTTCTCGCATGATCGGGCGACCACCACCAATCTTGGCTTCCGCAACATCTGGACGGCCGACCGCGTCCAGCTGGGCTGGAGGAGGCCCGAAGACGGAGGCTGGTTCGTCTCCGCCGAGCGCCAGCAGCGCGGGTCGCTGACCGATGCCGCCCTGGCGGCACGGGGCTACCGGCGGCTGGGCGACTGGACGATCGCGGGCGGTGCGGGCGCCGCTCCGGGAGCGGACTTCCTGGCCCGCGGTTCGCTCGACGTGGAGCTCTCCCGCCGGGTTGTCGGCACCGTGGTGGCCTCCGCCGCCTATCGCTACCTCCACTTCCAGCAGGTTGACGTCCATCAGGCGCAACCGGCGCTGACCTGGTATCACCCCCGGGGAGATGTCGAGGCGCGGCTCTACCTCTCGCACAACACCAGCACCGGCCGGACCTCGCCGACGATCCGCATCCGAACCGGCTACGCCGTGAACGAGCGCCTCGATCTCAGCGGCGGCTTTGCGTATGGCGATCGGATCTTCGACATCGCCTCGCTGCCGACCGGGACGTCCCACTCTCACGCCGCCTTCGCCCGGGTGCGTGTCGGGCTGACCGCCCGCGATTTCATCGCGCTCGGCGGCGTCCGCGCCCACGAGGACCCCGCCTTCGAGTACCGATCGCTGTCGATCGGCTACGAGCGGACCTTCTGATGGTGCCCGGCTTGCGCGCCGCCTCGATCTGGTGGGCCAGCGTGGCCGCCGGCGCCCTCTACGCGCTGACGGCGCTCGTCGTCATCGTCCGGCGCCTCGGCTTCGAGCGCCAGCGCCAGGTGCTCGACGCCGTCGAGGCCGGCCTGGCGGCTGGCGCCGCGGGCCAGGATGCGCTCGCCGCGGCGGTGGCCTCCGCGCCGCTGACGCTCCTCTGGGCGCTGGGCTCGGACGCCTCGGTACCGCGAAGCGTTCACCAGATCATCGCCGCAGCGCTCGTCCACCGACTCGGGCCGGATCGCCTGGCCGCGGTCGTCGACCGCGCCAGCGCCCGCAGCGCACGCCGCATTGCCGCGCTGCGCGCGCTGGCGCTCACCAGACAGGTGGACAGCTGGCGCCTGCTGCGGGCGGCACTGAACGGCTCGAGCCGCGAGGTCGCCGGCGCCACCGTCGCGCTGCTCGGTGAGCTCGAGGACCGGCGGGCGAGCGAACTGCTGGTCGAGGCGCTCACGACCGGCCGCTATCCCCGCTCACGGGTGGCCACAGCGCTCGAGAGCTCCGCCGAGGACATCGGCGACCTGCTGGTGCCGCTGCTGTCGTCCGACGACGCGCACGTGCGGTACTGGAGCGCGATGCTGATTCGCCGCCACGACCTGCCGGGCATGAGCGGCTTGATCGAGGCCCTGACGACCGACTCGAACCCGATGGTCCGCAAGGCGGGGCTCTACGCGCTCGGCCGGATGGGCACCGCCCGTGCGGCGGAGACGGCGAGACGCTGCCTGGGCGATCCCGTGCCCTACGTGCGGGCCTACGCGGTGCGGGCGATTGCCGCGCTGGGGGTGCGGGCGACGCTGACCTCCGTCATTCCCCTGCTGGCCGATCGCGACTGGTGGGTGCGCACCGCCGTCAAGGAGGCGCTCGAACGCGCCGGGGCCGACATCGAGCACGCCGTGATCCCCTACCTGTCGCATCCCGATGCGTTCGCGCGCAATGGCGCCGCGGAAGTGCTCCAGAATACCGGCGGGTTCGAGCGGCTGCTGACGCTCGAGGCGAGCGGACCGTCGGACCCGCAGCGGCTGGTCCTGCTCGAGAAGCTCGCCAGCGCCGGTGGATTGCGGATGTCGGACGGCGTGCTGCAGCGGCTGCCCCCCTCCGCCCAGCGCCGCGCCCGGGCGCTGCTGACGACGGTGCGGCTCTCCGCGGAATCCTGAACCATGCACACCCTCGTTGCCGTCATCGTCGGCGCCTGCTTCGTCTATCTGCTGGCCGTGTTCGCCGCCTTTGCGCTGATGCTCGCCGGTTCAGCGCTCGAGCACGCGCGGCTCGCGTACCAGGCCCGCAGCGAGGACTACGGCGCAATCTCGGAGAGCCACTTCACGATCCCGGTCAGCGTGATCGCGCCGGCGTACAACGAGGAGGTCGTGATCGAGGCGTCCGTCCGTTCGCTGCTGGCGCTCGACTACCCCGAGTTCGAGATCATCGTCGTCAACGACGGCTCCACCGATCGGACGCTGGAGGTGCTGAAGGAGACGTTCGACCTCGAGCAGCGGGAGCTGTTCTACCGGCGCCGCTTCGACAGCCGCCCCGTGCGGGCGGTCTACCGCAGCCGGGTGCACCCCAACCTGATCGTCGTCGACAAGGAGAACGGCGGCAAGGCCGATGCGTTGAACGCCGGCCTCAATCTCGCCCGCCTGCGCTACATCTGCACCGTCGATGCCGATACCGTCTATTACCCCCAGGCGCTGCTGTCGAGCCTGCGGGTCCCGATGCGCGACCCGGCGACGGTGGTGGGAGTGACCAGCCAGGTGACGATCAGCCGCCGGCCGGAAATCGGCGGATATGCACGGGCCGGGACGCAGCGGGTCGACGGCAACGCGCTGACCGACTTCCAGCTGCTCGACTACATGCGGGCGTTCGTCAACAACCGGATTGGCTGGAGCCGCTGGAACTTCATGCTGTGCGCCGTCGGGGCGTTCGCGGTCTGGCGCCGCGACGTCGTCGAGGAGCTCGGCGGATTCTCCGGGGCCTTCACCTGCGAGGACATCGAGTTCACGTTCCGGGTGCATCGGCACTTCCGGCGCGCCGGCGTCCCGTATCGAGTGGTGGCGCTGGCGGAGAGCGTCGGCCGCACCGAGGGGCCCGACTCCGTCGCCAGCCTGGTCAGCCAGCGGGCGCGCTGGCAGCGGGTGATCACCGAGACGGTCTGGCACTACCGCGGGATGCTCTTCAATCCGCGCTATGGATCCGTCGGCCTGGTCGGCGTGCCCTACTACGTGCTGGTGGAGGTGCTGGCACCGGTCTTCGAAGTGCTTGCGGTGGCGGTGTTGCCGCTGGCGTGGTGGCTCGGGGTGCTGGACCTCGGCGAGGCGGGGCTGATGCTGGTGGCGATGGCTCTGGCCAACGGCGTGCTCACCAACCTGGCGGTGCTGACCTACGCCCGGGGCCCGCGCTCCTACGCGCTGCGGGATCTGCTGCACCTGATGGGGCTGGGGGTCACGGACCTGTTCGTCTATCGTCCGGTGCTGATCTACGCCCAGGCGCGCGGGCTGATCGACTTCCTGCGCGGCGACAAGGAATGGCACAAGTTCGCGCGCAACAAGAGGGGCTGAGGCGCCCCGCCGCGCCATTTTCTCCCGCCACCGCCGCTCCACGATCGGGCCCTCCCGGAGCCGAACAGGGTTGACACGTCGGCGCCTGCCTCCTACACTTCGCCAACACCTCAACAGAACATCGGTGGCAGCCAGCTGGCGCGAACGCTCGCGAAACCGGGGCGGGTCGCCGGGTTCACTCCAGATTGGTGCCCGAGGCGCGCATGAGAGACAGGAACGAGTGTTGCTGACGCGTGGGAACGTCCGGTGGGGGCTCCTGGCCCTGGTGCTTGGCCTGCCGGCCGCGGCGGCGGCCCAGGCGCCCGGCGCACCCGTGCTGACGCTCGGCCAGGCCGTCGCCGAGGCCATTGAGCACAGCCGGCCCGTCCGGATTGCCGCGCTGGAGGTGGACAAGGCGGGGGATGCCCAGCGCGCCCTGCGCACGCGGCGACTGCCCAACTTCGACGTCAAGGCGCTCTCGGGGACGCTCGTCGCGCCGCTGGATTTCACGTTCAAAACCGGGGTCTTCGGCGTCTTCCCGCAAATCGGACCCGTCCCCGGCCAGGACACCTCGATCCGCACCGACCCCCGCTTCAGCACGATCCTGCTCGGCCGCATCGCCCAGCCGCTCACCCAGCTCCGGAACATCGGCATCGGCCGCCGCGCGCTCGATGTCGGCCAGGACCTGGCGCGCCAGCGGGTGCGGGCCCAGGAGCAAATCGTCGCCCACAACGTCAAACAGCTCTATTACGGCCTGTCGCAGGCACAAAGCGGCGTGGTGGCCAACGACGCGGCGCTATCGCTCTATCGCGAGCTGGAGCGGGTGATGACGGAGTATCGCGAGCGCGAGTCGGTGCTGCCCGCCGACGCGCTGGTCGTCCGGACGGCGCTGGCCCGTCAGGAGCAGACTGGCCTGGTCCTCCGCAACACCGTCGCCACGCTGAGCGAGCAGATGAATGTGCTGCTCGGCAGGGACCCGACGCAGCCGTTCGCCATCGAACCGGTCGTGCCCCCGTCCAGTGTGGCGGTTGATGTCGCGGCGGCGCAGACCCGGGCGCTGGAGCAGCGGCCGGAGGTCACCGAGGCGCGACTGCAGGCCCGGCAGGCGGAGCTCGACTGGCAGCTGAAGCGCGCCGAGCGAACGCCGGAGGTCAGCGTCGCCTTCAATTATCTGGGCTTCTACAACTTCGAAGTGCTGCCGCGCCACGGAGCGACGCTCGGCCTCTACGCATCCTGGGAGCCATGGGACTGGGGTCGCCGGGCCGCGGAGGCCGACGTCAAGCAGCGGACCGTGGAACAGGCGGGCCTCGGCGTGCGCGAGGCCGAGGCGCTCATCCGCCTCGATGTCAGCAGCCGGGCGCGGAAGCTGGAGGAGGCGCGCGCGATGCTGCACGTGGCGGAGCTCGGGCAGGAGACCGCCCGTGAAAAACTGCGCGTCGCGCTCGAGCTGTTCAAGCAGCAGGCGACGCTGCAGCGGCAGGTGCTGGAGGCGCAGGCGTCCGCCGCCGAAGCCGACCAGCAGTATCAACAGACGCTCGGGACGTTCTGGTCGGCGCGGGCGGAATTCGACAAGGCTGTCGGGGAGAGATAAATGAGGACGTCCCGCGCTCGGCGTGTGGCCATGGCGGTCATGTCTGCGGCGGTGGCCGCCGCCTGCCATGACAGCGAGCCTTATCAGAAACCACTGACCCCGGTGCGGGTGCAGACCGTGGCCGCCGGCGTGGCGGCGCCCGGGGTGCGCTACTCGGCCAGTGTCGAGCCGAACACCCGCGTCGATCTGGCCTTCAAGGCCGGCGGCTATATCCAGTCACTGGCGCGGACGAACGGCCGGGAGATCCAGGACGGCGATCGCGTCACTCGCGGCATGGTGCTGGCCCGCGTCCACACCACCGACTACGCCGAGAAGGTCAAGCAGGCACGGTCGCAGCTCGCCGAGGCGGAGGCCGCGGCGACGCAGGTGACCCAGGCGCACGCGCGTGCCACCCAGCTCTATCAGGCGCACGCCATTACCCGGCCGGAGCTCGAGCAGGCGGAGGCCGGACTCGCGACCGTCAAGGCCAAGCTGTCAGGCGCACGCGCGCTGGTGCAGGAGGCGGAGAACGCGCAGGCCGACACCGCCCTGGTGTCACCGATCGACGGCATCGTGCTCAAGCGCCTCATCGAGGTGGGATCGCTGGTCGGTCCGGGGAGCGGCGGCTTCGTGCTGGCGGACACGTCTTCCGTCAAAGTGGTGTTCGGGGCGCCCGATACCATGCTCGGCGCACTCAAGGCGGGGGCGATCGAGGCGGTGACCAGCGAAGCGGTGCCGGGCCGGGCATTCTCCGGGCGCATCACCAAGATCGCGCCGACCGCCGACCCCCGCAGCCGGGTCTTCGACGTCGAAATCACCATCCCGAACCAGGACGGCGCGCTCAAGGTCGGAATGGTGGCGGTGGTGCAGCTGGCCGCGCGCGCGGCCACCGCCACCGCGGCCGCCGTGGAGGGGGGCGCGCTGGCGCTGCCGCTCAGTGCCATCGTCCGCTCCAAGGACACGCCCGACGGCTATGCGGTCTACGTCGTCGAGGAACGGGCCGGCGCCGCGGTGGCCCGCCGCCGCAATGTCGTCCTGGGCGAGATGCTCGGCAACCAGATTGCCGTCACCGGCGGCGTCCGCGCCGGGGAACGCGTCATCATCAGCGGCGGATCGATCGTCAACGACGGCGAAGCCGTGCGGATCGTGCTGTAGATCATGACCCACGGACACTCGTCAGCCGACCTCATCCGCACCACCCACAACACCGCGCGGTTCTTCACCGAGAATCGGCACATCTCGTGGGTGCTCCTCATCGCCGTCCTTGCCTGGGGCGTGTTCGGCTACCTGCAGATGCCCAAGCGCAAGGACCCCGACATTCCGGTGATTTTTGCCGCGGCCATCTGCGCCTGGCCCGGCGCCAGCGCCGAGCGGGTCGAGCAGATGGTCACCCGGCGGATCGAAGAACGCATGGCGGAGAACCCGCGCGTGCAGAAGATCGAGTCGATCTCGCGCAGCAGCGTCTCCATCGTCCTGATCGCGCTCGACGAGCGGACCAAGGGCAGCGACACCGGCAAGGAGTACGACGACATCAGCCTGCGGCTGAGCACGATCCGCGATCTGCCGGCGGGGGCCGGGCCGATCGAGTTCGTCAAGGACTTCGGCGACACCGCGGCGCTGATGCTGACCGTGACCAGTCCGAAGGTGGCCGGCGTCGAGCTGTCGCTCCGAGCCCGCAGCGTGCGCACCGCGATCGAAGCCACACGCGGCCGGGCCGCCGCCGGCGCACGCGCGACGCTGATCGTCGCCTACCCTGATTCCATCGACGCCAGCATTCCCCGGCGGCAGCGCGACCTGATTCTGCAGTACATGCAGCAGCGGGCCTTCGGCACCGATCACCGCCCGGTCGACGGCGCCGGCTTCGTCGGCATCGACCTGATCGCGCCCGGCGACGATGCGGCGGTGCTCGGCTTCCTGCGCGGCGCGCTCGAGAACCGGCTGGTCCCGGCGGACTTTCATCCGGACGTGTGGGACCCCACCATCATCCGCGATCCCGCGCAGGCCGAAGCCCGTCTGGCGCTGGTCGCCGGCGACAAGTACAGCTACCGCGAGCTCGACGTCTACACCGAGCTCATCAAACGGGTGCTGCAGTCGGTGCCCCAGGTCTCCAAGATCTTCCGCGCCGGCCTGCTGCCCGAGCAGATTTTCCTCGAGTACTCCCAGGAGCGTCTCGGCGCGACCGGCATCCAGCTGACCAGGCTGGCGGAGGTCCTCGGCGGCCGCAACGTCGTGCTGCCCGGCGGGGTCATCGATGTCGCCGGCAAGACGCTGACGGTGGATCCGTCGGGCGAGTTCAAGAGCGAGAAGGAGCTGGGGAACGTCATCGTCGGCGTCTCGGCCAACAACCGGCCGCTCTATCTGCGCGACGGCATGGAGATCAGCCGCGGCTATCAGACGCCGCCGCAGTATCTCAACTTTTACGACTGGAAGGACGAGCACGGCGCCTGGCAGCGCAGCCGGGCCATCACCCTGGCGGTGCAGATGCGCCCCGGGGAGCAGATCGGCCAGTTCGGCACTCACGTCAACGCCGCGCTCGACAGCCTCCGGGGGCAGTTGCCCGCCGACCTGATTCTCGCGCGGCCGTCCGACCAGCCGCTCCAGGTGGCCGAGAACATCGACCTCTTCATGAACAGCCTCTACGAGGCGATTGTGCTGGTCGTGCTGGTGGCGCTCATCGGCTTCTGGGAATGGCGGTCGGCGCTGGTGATGGCCATCGCCATTCCGGTGACGCTGGCGATGACGTTCGGGATGATGGACCTGCTCGGCATCGACGTCCAGCAGGTCTCGATCGCGTCGCTGATCATCGCCCTGGGCCTGCTCGTCGACGACCCGGTGGTCGCCGGCGACGCCATCAAGCGCGAGCTCGAGGACGGCCAGCCGCCGATCATCGCTGCGTGGCTCGGGCCCACCAAGCTGGCCACCGCGATCATGTTCGCGACCATCACCAACATCGTCGCCTACCTGCCGCTGCTGATGGTGCAGGGGGCGACCGGCAACTTCATCTACAGCCTGCCGATCGTCCTGGCCTGTTCGCTGATCGCCTCGCGGCTGACGTCGATGACGTTCATCCCGCTGCTCGGCTACTACCTGCTGCGGCCGAGTCGCCACCCTGAACCGTCGATCGAGGAGCGCCGCTCGCGCGGCTTCACCGGCGCCTACTATCGGCTCGGGGGATGGGCGCTGGAGCATCGCTGGGTGACGCTGGGGATCGCGATGCTGGTCCTCGTCGCCGGCGGGCTCGCGGTCACCGGTCTCAAAGTGCAGTTCTTCCCGAAGGACCTGTCGTATCTTTCGTATGTCGACGTCTGGCTGCCGGAGGACTCGACCATCGCCGGCACCAGCGCCACCGCGGCCCGGGCGGAGGGCATCATCCAGGAAGTGGCCGCCGAGTACGGCCGCGAGCATCCGCGCAAGGACGGCGCTCCCGAGCAGGTGCTCAAATCGGTGACGACGTTCGTGGGCGGCGGCGGGCCGCGGTTCTGGTTTTCGGTGTCACCCGAACTGCTGCAGCCGAACTACGCCCAGCTGATCATCAACGTCTTCGACAAGCACGACACCGAGCACCTGATTGCCCCGCTCCAGCGGGCGCTGTCCGCCGGCGTGCCGGGCGCGCGCGTCGACGTCCGGCAGCTCGAGACCGGCAAGCCGGTCGGCATCCCGGTGTCGGTGCGCATCTCCGGTCAGGACATCGGCGAGCTGCGGCGGCTGGCCGCCGAAGCCAAGGCGGTCTTCGAGGCGGTGCCCACGGCCGACCGGGTCAGGGACGACTGGGGCAGCGAGAGCTTCCAGGTCAAGCTGCGCGTCGATTCCGACCGGGCGAACTTCGCCGGGGTCTCGAATACCGAAGTGGCGCTGTCTTCGGTCGCCGGCGTCAACGGTATCCCGGTGACGACCCTGCGTGAGGGCAACCAGCAGATTCCGGTGGTGGCGCGGCTGCGGGTCGACGAACGGGCGCGGCTGTCCGATCTGAAGAACCTCTACGTCTACTCGACGTCGAGTGCGCAGCGCGTGCCACTCGGCCAGGTGTCGACCATCCAGTACGCCATGGACGTCGAGAAGATCCGCCGCCGCAACCAGTTCCGCACCATCACCGTCGCCACCTTCCCGGTGCCCGGGGTGCTGCCCTCGGAAGTCCTGGCCGAGGCGCGCCAGGGCCTGACCGCCATGGCGGCGACGCTGCCGCCCGGCTACAGGATGGAGATCGGCGGCGAAGAGGAAGAGCAGGTCAAAGGCTTCAAGGAGCTGGCGGTGGTGATGCTGGTGTCGGTGGGAGCCATCTTCCTGGCGCTGGTCTTCCAGTTCAGGAATGCCTTCAAGCCGCTGATCGTCTTCGCGGCGATTCCGTTCGGCGTCGTCGGCGCCCTGTTCAGCCTGGTGATCATGGGCGCGCCGTTCGGCTTCATGGCGTTTCTCGGCGTCGCCAGCCTGATTGGCGTCATTGTCAGCCATGTCATCGTCCTCTTCGACTTCATCGAAGAGATGCACGCCAAGGGGGAGCCGCTTCGGGACGCGCTGCTCGACGCCGGGATCGTGCGGCTGCGGCCGGTCCTCATCACCGTCGGGGCGACGGTCTTCGGGCTGATCCCGCTGGCGCTGCACGGCGGTCCGCTGTGGGAAGGGCTGTGCTACACCCAGATTGGCGGACTGACCTTCGCCACGGTGATCACGCTGGTGCTGGTGCCGGTGCTCTACGCCGTGTTCGTGCTGGACCTCAAGATCGTCACCTGGGATGCCGCCGCGGCGCATCCGGGCGGCTCGGGCGCCGGCGCCGCGGCGCCGGTCAGCGTGTCTTGAGGTACTCGACGAGCGCGTCCTTCTCCCCCGGCGTCAGATCGACGCCGTAGAGGTGCCCGTCGCGGCCGTTGCCGGGCAGCGCGGTGTCGTAGCGAAAGCTGCCCGCCGCGGCCGGGTCCGACACGAAGCCGCCGCGCTGCTGATCGTAGACGTCGCCGCCGCGGTAGAACACCGCCGGGCGCCGCTCGACCGGCTCGAGGAGGTCCCTGAGCGTCGGCACCGAGCCGTTGTGCAGGTAGGGCGCCCGGGCCCAGACGCCGTCGAGCAGCACGTTGGCGTAGCCATTAGAGACGTGATAGCCATCGAAGCGCCAGGGATAGCCCTGGCCCTGCGCGTTGGTGATCGCCGCGACCTGCGGAGTAAACGCCTCGAGCCGGTGCCGATCGGTCCCGACCTCCGCGGCCGGCGTGACCCTGCCGGCGGCCGCCGACTGCGGGGCATGGCAGGACGCGCAGCGGCTGGCGAAGAGCGTGGCCCCTGCCGCCGCGGCCACCTGATCCACCGCGAACGGATAGGGCGGCGGCGCGAGCGACAGCAGAAACGCCTCCACCGCCTCGAGCGCGGGCAGATCCAGGGAGCCGGGCGTGGCCCCCGCCCCGAGCGCCGAGTTCAGCGAGCTCTCCCGCAGCGTGCCGGCATTCCCGTCCCAGTGGCGGACATGCCCCTTCCGCGCCGCCTGATGCCAGATCGCCGGGAGATCGGCGGTGCCAATCGAGGTGTCGTGCGACATGTCCGGCTTGTAGGGATTGAAGTCGTCGAACCGGCCGGGGCCGAAATCAGGCCGGGCATCGAACCACGCGAACCTGGCGCGCAGCTTGACAGTCTCGCGGCGGGTCCCCGGCACCAGCACGTAGCGGTACATCAGCCGGTCCAGCCACGAGAGCGCCGACTGCGCCTGGATGATCGGCATCACCCGGTCGGCGGTGAACGCGTCGCTGGTGACGCAGGCCATCACGAAGCGCGAGTAGCGCTGGACGTCAAGCTGCTGCGCCGGCATTCCCAGGATGATGCGGGGCGCCGCCGAGGCGCTCTCCCTGACCGTGCCGACGTGGCAGGTGGCGCAGTTGAAGGCGGCCCGCGGCACCCCGACCGTCCGCTCGGTGATCCCGATGGGACGCGGCGCACCCGGCTCCGTCACGAAGCCGAGCGAGGCGTAGCCGCCGGGCAGCAGATCCGGACAGACCGCCGGGAGCGCTTTCCAGATAGCCGTCGGCAGCGACGTCCCCTCGGCGCCGATCGAGCCGTACTTGAACAGCGTCCCGGCCTCCTGCGGGTTCGTCCGCACTTCTCTCGCGACGTACCACCAGAGAAGGCCTCCCCCGCCGGCCGCCAGGATCAGCACAGCCGCCAGCGCCCCGATCAGTTTTCGCATCGCGAGACTATCTGCCCTTCAGGAACTCGAGGAGCGCCTGCTTCTCGTCAGCAGACAGATTGACGCCATAGAGGTGTCCGCCGTTGCCGTTGCCGCGCAGCGTCGTGTCGTAGCGGAAGCCCGCCCGCTCGGCCTCTGGGCCGAGCGAGACGAATCCCATGTTCTCGGGATCGTAGACGTCGTAGCCGCGGTAGAACACCGGGGTTCGCTTCTCCGCCGGCTCGAACAGCTCGCGCATGTTGCGGACCGAGCCGTTGTGCAGGTAGGGTGCCCGGGCCCAGATACCGTCGAGCAGCACGTTCGCGTAGCCGGAAGTCTTCTGGTAGCCCTTGAACTTCCAGGTGTAGCCGGTCCCGATGGTGTTCAGCCGATCGGCGAAGGCCTGGGTGAAGACGTCGAAGCGCAGACGATCGGTGCCGACCGATTCCACCGGCGTGGTCTTGCCGACCTGCGAGCCGGCGGCGTCGTGGCACCTGGCGCAATAGAGCTCGAAGACCGGAGCCCCCTTCGCGGCCAGCGCCTGGTCGATCGGAAAGGGATACCGCGGCGGCGGCAGCGTCCGCAGGAACTCGGTCGTCCAGTCGATCTCGTCGTGGTCCACCGTGTCCGGGGTCGCACCCGCCGAGATCGAGGCGGCGATGTTGCGCTCGGCGGCGGAGCGGTTGCTGCCGTCCCAGTGGAGCGCCAGGTGTTCCCGCGCCTGCTGGTTCCAGACCGAGGGATAGTCGACCGTGCCGATGGTGGTGTCGTGCGCCATGTCGAACTTGAAGTCGGCCTTGACCGGATTGAAGGCGTCGAACCGTCCCGGGCCGAAGTCGGGGCGCTGGTCCATCCAGCCGAGGCGCTCGCGCATCTTCACCATCTCGCGCCGCGTGCCGGGGACGATGACGTAGCGATAGACCGCCGCATCGAGGCGCGGCAGCGGCGCCGCCGCTTCGATCGCCGCCATCACCCGGTCGACGGTGTAGGACGGACCGGTGGTGCAGCCGACCAGGAACCGCGCATAGCGCTGCAGGTCCAACTGGTGCGAGGGGGTGCCGAGCATCACGACGCGCGGCGAGGCCGCGGTCTGGCGGATCGTGCCGGTATGGCAGGTCGCGCAGTTGATGCCGGCGCGGGGGATGCCGACGGTCCGGAGGGTGACGCCGACGGGTCGATCGTGGCCCGGCTCGTAGGTGAACCCGAAACCGGCGTAGCCGGAGGCCGGCAGCATGTCCGGGCAGACCGCGGGCAGCGCCTTCCAGATCAGGAACGGCATCGCCGCGACTTCAGAGCCAATGGACTGGTATTTGAAACGCTCGGACGGGTCCGCGTATCGGACCGGGACATCGCGCTTCAGGAAATACCAGAAGCCAAACGCGCCGATCCCCGCCACCAGGAGCAGCAGCGCCAGAAGACCGACGACAACGGTTTTCACGGCGCCGCGTTCAGGGCTTGCCTCGCGCATCGGTCCTCCATGCGGGTCTCTGGCGTCTGGGCTGCCGCTCACGGCACCGGCCGGGAACGGCAACGTGGTGAGAAGAGAGAATGCGACGGATGATAGCAGCAGGGGTCGGCGGCCGGCAACAGAGGTCGATGATACACTTCGCCCGTTCCTCATCATGCGGGCCCTGTTCTCGAGCGCAAGGCAGGCTCTCCTCGCGGGGTGCCTGATCACGGTTGCGGCGACGGCGGCAGCCGCCGGCCAGCGGTCGCCGACCATGGGTCCGAACGCCTGCATGAACTGCCACGACCATCAGGCGGAGAAGCTGTGGGCGACCACCAAGGACGGGCCGCCGCCAAAGAGCCATCTGAACAGCCTCAAGCAGCTCGAATCGACGAAAGGCCGGTCGTGGGTCCGCAAGCTCGCCGTCGCCAGCGCCTACGCGCCGGAAGCCGGATGCGTGCGGTGCCATGCCACGGTGACGGACGGAGATGCCGCCGCCGGCGTCAGCTGTGAAAGCTGCCATGGGCCCGGCCGAGGATACGCCGTGCTGCACCAGGACAAGGGCACGTACCAGGCCTCGGTGGCGGCGGGCATGTTCGACACCCAGGGCAAACCTGAGGCCTGGGTGCGCCTGTGCGTCTCCTGTCACGTCGTCGATGACCGCCGCTTGATCGCCGCCGGCCATCCGTCCGGCGACACGTTCGACGTCGTCAAGCAGGTCGTCCCGGTCGTGCACTGGAAGCGCGTCGAGGATCCCTCGGCCGTCGCCGCCGCCGGCCGCGCCGCCGTGACCGCGGCGCTCGACCGCCGGCGCGAGGCGACGACCGCTGCGGCCGGATCCGCGCCCCCCGGCACCGCGCCCCCCGGGCCGCCGGCCGCCGCGCCGCCGGCCGCGTCGTCCCCGGTGGCTGCCGAGGCCGTTCTCCTGGCGACGCTCGAAGATCTGATCCGCCGGGGCGCCTACAGCCCACGCGCCACGCCGATGCCGCCAATCCTCCCCTATACCGGCCCCGACGCGGCGCTGCTGCGTCTCCAGCAGGAGATCATCGCCCTCGGCATCGAGGCGTTGCGCACCCGCCCCACCGCGGTGCGGCCGCAGGCACGCTGACATGGCGGCGAACCTCCTGACGGACACGGCTCCCTCATTGGAGCGGCTGCGCGAATATCCGTTTCTCGCCAGCCTCAGCGACACCGTCCTGCGGAAGCTGCAGCCGCACGTCGCCGAACAGCGACTGGCCGCCAGGGAATTGATCCTGCGGCTCGGCGACTACAGCGATGCCGCCTACTACCTGGCCGAAGGCCAGGTGGAGGTACGGGTTCCGGACGCGGAGACGGTCCAGCGGAGAGATCGCGAGGGACATGGCCGGCCCGCCACGGCCGGCGCCCGGCCGACGGGCGTCGCCGGCGCGATCGCCCGCCTGCGGCGCTCAGCCGGAGGGGGTCAGGCCGCCGCCGGGCGCCTCCCCGCCGGCGCCGCCACGACTGCGGCGTTCGAGCGGGTCGAACTGACCGCCGGAGACATCTTCGGCGAGATGGGGGCGCTGTCCCGCTATCCGGTCACCGCCGATGTGGTCGCGATCTCCGACGTGCGGCTGCTCAAGCTGACGACGCCCGGCCTTCGGCTGATGCTCAAGCAGCGCGAGCTGGCCGCCTTCCGGCAGTCGATCGAGGACCGCTACCGGGCGCGCACCCTGGCCTCGCACCTGCGGGCCATCGAGCTGTTCGCCGGCGTGGATGAGGCCACCATCGACCGGCTCCGGGAGCGCGCCGAGTTGCTCGCCTTCGAGCCAGGCGCCGCCATCGTGGTGCAGGGCGCGGCGCCGGACGGGCTGTATCTCGTCCGCGGCGGCCACGTCAAGGTCTCGATCGCCACAGCCGGGACGCCAGACGGCGGAGCCGTCACCTACCTGCGCCGCGGGGAGGTGATCGGCGAAACCGGCCTGCTCACGGGCCTCCCCTGGACCTGCTCGCTCACCGCCATCGAGCACGTCGAGATGGTCCGGCTCCCGGTCGCGGAGTTCGCGGCGCTGGTCGACGCCTCCCCAACTGTTGCCGCCCGGCTGCGTGAGCTCTCGCAGGGCAGAAGCGCACAGCTCGACGCGCTCGCCGCCAGCCCCGAGGCGACGGCCCATCTCGAGATGGCCATCGGGACCGGGTTGATCAACGGACAGAGCGTGCTCCTCATCGACCTGACGAAATGCACGGGCTGCGACGACTGCGTCACCGCCTGCGCGGACACGCACGGCGGCACCCCGCGGCTGCTCCGGCAGGGACCGGTCTACGAGGGATGGAACATCCCGGTGGCCTGTTATCAGTGCAGCGACCCGGTGTGCATGATCGGGTGCCCGACCGGGGCCATCACCCGGCCCCTGGGCGGCATCGAAGTGACCATCGACGAGGCCACCTGCATCGGCTGCGGCAACTGCGCTCGCCGATGCCCGTGGGGGAACATCATCAATGTGCCCCGCGCAGGCGTGGCCGCCGGACCGCTGGCGCAGGTAGCCACCAAGTGCGACCTCTGTATCGGACGGGACGCCGGGCCGGCGTGCGTGCAGATGTGTCCCCACGGCGCCGCGACGCGGATTTCGTTCCAGGACTCGGCGGAGGTGGCGCGGCTGTTCACCCGTCCGCGGCAGCCGCTGGCGTGATGGCCGTGCCGACGCCGCGTCTCGCTCTCCGACCCGGCACCGTCGCGGTGACCGCTGCGGCATTGGCGCTGGCCTGGTACTTCGTGCCCCGCCTGGCCACGCTCTCCCCCCGGTACGGCGCGGGGCTCGGCTTCGGTATTCTGTCGGCTTTCGCCTTTACGATCCCCATGACCTATCCACTCAGGCGGCTGGGGATGGCGTGGCCGATGCGGCACGCGTCGGACTGGTGGCGCGTGCACGTCATCGCCGGCACGGTGGCGTTTCCGTGTGCGCTGCTGCATCAGGGTGTCCGGCTGCCGGCAGGGCTCCTGGGTTGGATGATGATGGCGCTTGGGCTCTGGGCCACGGCCTTCGGCCTGCTCGCCGTCGTCCTGCAGCGGCGGCTGCCGGCGCTGCAGGCCTCTGCCAGGCTGACGGCGCTCCCTCCGGCGGACGTGGGGGCGGCCATCGAGCGCCTGCGCGCCGAGGCCGAGGCGCTGGCGGCCGATGCCTCGCCGGGCCTGGCGGCGTGGTATGCGCGGCGGGGGCGACCGGCGTTCGCCCGCGAGGGATTCGCCTGGCAGCGCCTGATCCGGCGCCGCCGCCCATCCGAGGGGTTCATCGACGATGCGATACCTGCTGCCGATCGCGATCGCGCGCTCGCGATTCATCGGCTCGCCGAGAACGCGCGGCGGCTCGAAGCGTGGAGCGATCGGCAGTGGGCGCTGCGGTGCGGCGTGTTGATACATGTGCCGCCGGCGATCGTGCTGCTGGCGCTCATCGCCTTCCATCTTTTCGCCGTCTGGTATTTCTGAGGTGACGAAACCCGATCATCCGGCGGTGGCCCCCAGGCAGTACGTGGTGCCATCGAGGCGGCGCTGGCCGGTCCTGATGCTGCTGGTGGCAGCGGCGCTGGCGGCGCTCGCGGCCGCGATCGTCTGGAGCGGCCGCCACCCGCTGGCCTCTCCCGGGCCGCTGGCGCCGGTCCACGCGGCCCTGGCGGGTCAACCGTGCGAGGCGTGCCATCGCATTGGCGGCACCGCGGCCGGCGTCGGCGACCTGCGCTGCGTCCGGTGCCATGCGCAGGGAGGCGGCCTCCGCCTCGAGCTGACCGCCCACGCCGGCAGCGTCGCCCGGTCGGCGGCGGGGTCCGGCGCTGATGCCGGGTGCGCATCGTGTCACGAGGACCATCGCGGCGCCCGGACGCGCATCGCGGCGGCACCGGACCGGCAGTGCGTCAGCTGCCATGCCATGTCCTCGATGTCGCGCCACCCGGAGATCGCCGCACGGGCCGCCGGCGCCGCCACCGGGGAGGGGCTGCACTTCTCGCACGAGCGGCATCTGCGGGAGATCCGCCCGGCGTCCGGCAACGCCTGCCTGACCTGTCACGAACGGCGCGCGGACGCCGCGTTCTTTCTTCCGCTGGCGTTCGACCGGCACTGCGCCTCGTGTCACGAAAAGAACGACCGCCTCGAGTCTCCCGCGAACCCGGTCGATCCGCAGCTGCTGCTGCCGGTGGCCGCCGGTGCGAAGGGCCCGGCGCTGGTCGCGGCCGAGCGCGGCCGCCTGCAGGCCGTCGGCCTGCAGCACCGCGATCCCTGGGTGCTCGACAACCTTCGGCGCCTGCGGCGCGCGCTCGATCCCCCCGGTGTCGCCGGCGAGCGACTGGTCACCGAACAGTCCATCCGGGCGCTCGAAGCGGAGATCGCCGCCGCTGAAGCCGGTCGCCTGCCGCAGGAGCGCGCCGCGCTCGCCGCCGAGCGCGACCGCCTGCGCGCGGAGGTGGCCGAGCTCGACACGCTGGTCACCCCGGGAGGCGACGGCCGGCAGCCGCGTCCGGCGCTCGACACGCTGAAGACCGAGATCGACGCGCTGACGCCGGCTCCTGAATTGCGCCCACCGTCGCCGGCCGCATCCGGGATGCCGGCCCTCGCGTCAATCCCGGGTGACCAGCGGCGGCGTGAGCGCCTGCTGGCGCTGCTCGATGCCGTGTCCGAGCGCGGCGGGCCTGGCCTCACCGCCGCTGCCGCGGACCTGCGCCGGCAACTGCTGGCGCTGCCGGCGGAGAGGGGCGCCGACAGCGCAGACGCGGCCGCTCGCCTCCAAGTGCTGGACGGCGCCGCGGAGCGGCTCTCCGCGATGCCCGACCGCGGGGCAGCTGAGGCCGCCGCGGCGATCGCCGCACTGGCGGCACCGGCGGCAGAACGCCTGGCGGCGCGGCTGCCAGCCGCCAGCGCCGCCGCACGCGGTGTCCAGCTGGCTCGCCTGCTCGAGGCCGTGGCGGCCCGCGATCCGCGGCTCGCGACCCGGGTGGCGATTCTGCGCGACGCGCTTTCGGGCCTCGACCTCGGCGCCGACGGCCCCGCCTCGCTGCGCAGGCTGCGCGACCTGCAGCGGCGGTCACTCGAGCGACTGGATCTCGAACTCGAGCTCCACGACACCGTCCGGCTGCCGCAGGAGATGCCGGCGCCGCCGCGGCTGCAGGCGGCGCTGACCTCGATGCGGGACCGGCTGGTCGAGGCGCGCACGCATCTCGCGGCGATTGACGAGGGCGCACGGCTGCCGCCGCTGCCGCCCGCGGCCTCCCGCGAGGATCTGTCGCGCGCCGCCGCGGCGGTGGCGGCCGGCTGCGTCAAATGCCACGACGTCGAACGCGGCTGGCTGATGCCGGTCACGGCCGCCAGACCGCGGCTCTCTCACGCGGCCTTCTCGCACGCGCCGCACACCGACCGCGTCGCCTGCGGCACGTGCCATCAGGACATCACGCGCAGCACCCTGGCGTCAGACGCGAACGTGCCAGCCATCTCGACCTGCGCCACCTGCCACGGCACCCGCGCCGCGCCGGCGCGGTGCATCACCTGCCACCGCTATCATCCGCCGCAGGGGCCGGAAGGTGGCTCCGTGTCGTGGACGGTGGCCGGACGTTTCTGATATAACCTCGGCTCTGCTCGCAGGATCCCGCCCGAAGGCGCGCCACGGCGGCGCCACGGCCGTGCCTACCGGGTTGAACGACTGTGACAGCCACACACATCACTTTTCAGGACGTTTTTCGTGAGCGCGCGGCACTTGCCCCGGACAAGCGCGCCTACACCTTCCTCGGCGATGGGGAACAGGTGTCGGCGACGCTCACCTATCGCGAGCTGGACGCACAGGCGCGCGTCATCGCCGCGGCGCTGCAGCAGCACGGCGCCGGCCGCGGCCGCGCCCTGCTGCTGTATCCTCCGGGCCTCGACTTCGTGGGTGCCTTCATGGGCTGCCTGTATGCCGGGGTCACGGCCATTCCGGCATATCCTCCCCACCCGACGCGTCTCGAACGCACCCTGCCACGCCTGCTGTCGATCGTCGCCGACGCCGGTCCGGTCGCCGTGCTCACCACCGGAAAGCTGCTCGACGGGCTGGCGCGCTCGCGGCCGCTGCCCGCCCCGCTCGAGGCGCTGTCCTGGATCGGCACCGACCTCCCCGGTTCGCCCGGCGCCCCCTTCCGCGAGCCCGGCCTCGGCTCCGACGCCGTCGCCTTCCTGCAGTACACCTCCGGGTCGACCTCCGACCCGAAGGGCGTGATGGTGACCCATGCCAACCTGCTGCACAACGAAACGCTGATCCAGCGGGCGTTCCGCCACGATGCCTCCACCGTTGTCGTGGGATGGCTGCCGCTGTACCACGACATGGGACTCATCGGCAATCTGCTGCAGCCTATCTTCCTGGGCGGATCGTGCATCATGATGCCGCCGCTCGCGTTCCTGCAGCAGCCCATCCGCTGGCTCCGCGCCGTCAGCGCGTTCCGCGCCACCACCAGCGGCGGGCCGAACTTCGCCTACGAGCTCTGCACCCGCAAAGTCACCGAGGCCCAGCGTGCCACGCTCGACCTCGGCGGCTGGCACATCGCCTTCAACGGCGCGGAGCCGGTCCGCGCCGAGACGCTGGCGCGTTTCGCCGAGGCGTTCCAGCCCTGCGGCTTCCGGCGGAGCGCCTTCCTGCCCTGCTACGGCCTGGCGGAGGGCACGCTTTACGTCTCCGGCGACGAACGCCGCGACCTCGGCGCCGAACTGCGCGACGTCGACGCCCGGGCGCTCGGCGCCAACCTGCTCGCCCCGGCAGCCGCCGCTGCTGATGCGCGTTCGCTGGTCGGCTGCGGACAGAGCCCCCCGGAACAGGAGGTGGTGGTCGTCGATCCCGACACCCTGCACGAGGCCGAGGACGGGCGGGTTGGAGAGATCTGGGTGGCGGGCCCGAGCGTCGCCGCCGGCTACTGGAATCGCCCCGAGGCCACCGCGCAGACGTTCGGCGCGCGGCTGCCCGACGGCCGCGGCCCCTTTCTCCGCACCGGCGACCTGGGCTTCCTCTCTGACGGGCAACTCTTCGTCACCGGGCGGCAGAAGGATCTGATCGTCATCCGCGGGCAGAACTATTACCCGCAGGACATCGAGCTGACCGCCGAGGACAGCCATCCGGCGATCATGACCGCCGGTGCCGCCGCCTTCTCCGTCGAGGCCGACGATGGCGAGCAGCTGGTCGTGCTCGTGGAGGTGAACCGCCGCTACCGCGCCGCCGGCGGTGGAACCCTCGATCTCCCGGACATCCTGCGCGCGATCCGGCTCGCCGTCACCGACGAACATCAGCTGCAGCCGTGGGCGGTTCTGGCGCTCGATGCCTCCAGCATTCCGAAGACCTCGAGCGGCAAGGTCCGGCGGCATCTCTGCAGGCGGATGTTCCTGGAAGGGGGATTCGAGGCGCTGGCAGAGTGGCGGTTCGCGGAGACTCCGGCGGACACGCCGCAGACGCCGCGGACTGTCGAGGCACCGGCACGCGAAGCCGCGACGCCTGACGTCGAGGCCATCCGGGCCTGGCTCATCGCCGAGCTGTCGGGCCGCCTCCGGGTCCCGGCGTCCGCGATCGACATCCGGGAGCCGTTCGCCAGCTACGGGCTCGATTCGAAGGAGGCCGCGATCCTCTCCGGTTCGCTCGAGGTCTGGCTTGGCCGCAGCCTGACGCCCACCCTGGCCTACGAATACCCGACGATCGAGAAGCTGGCGCGCCACCTTGCCGGAGATCCGGCGCCGCTGGCGGTGCAGAGTCCCGACGCCGCGAGGACGCCCGGTGATGCCGTGGCGATCATCGGCATCGGCTGCCGGTTTCCCGGCGCCGACGGCCCGGCGGCGTTCTGGTCGCTGCTCCGCGGCGGCGTCGACGCCATCACCGAGGTGCCGCCGGAGCGCTGGGCGATTGACGAGCTCTACGACCCCGATCGCACGGCCGCCGGCCGCGTCACGACGCGGTGGGGCGGATTCCTGCGCGACGTCGATCAGTTCGACCCCCAATTCTTCGGCATCGCTCCGCGCGAGGCGGCGCGGATGGATCCGCAGCAGCGGGTGATTCTGGAAGTGGCCTGGTCGGCCCTCGAGGATGCCGGCCAGACCCGCGAGCGCACCGCGGGGACCCGCACCGGCGTCTTCCTCGGCATCTCGACCGCCGATTACAGCCGCATGCAGATGGCGGATCGCGACGCCATCGATGCGTATGTCGGCACCGGCAGCGCCTTCAGCGTCGCCGCCAACCGCCTGTCCTACCTCATGGACTGGCGCGGACCGAGCCTCGCGGTCGACACTGCCTGCTCCTCGTCGCTGGTCGCGCTCCACCTTGCCTGCGACAGCCTGCTGAGCGGCGAATCGACGCTGGCCCTCGCGGGCGGCGTCAACCTGATCCTGGCGCCGGACGTCACCATCAATTTCAGCCGCGCCGGGGTGATGTCGCCCGACGGCCGGTGCAAGGCCTTCGACGCGGGCGCCAACGGCTACGTGCGCAGCGAGGGGGCGGGCATCGTCGTCCTCAAGCCGCTGTCGCGCGCGCTCGCGGATCACGATCCCATCTACGCCGTCGTCCGGGGCACGGCCGTCGGCCAGGATGGCCGCACCAACGGCCTGATGGCGCCCAGCCGTGAAGCCCAGGAGGACGTCGTGCGCCGCGCCTACCAGCGGGCCGGCATCCTGCCGGGACGGGCCGACTACGTCGAGGCGCACGGCACCGGCACCCTGCTCGGCGATCCGATCGAGGCCGCGGCCCTTGGCGCCGTCATGGCCGAAGGGCGCGCGCCGGGGGCTCCCTGCGCGATCGGCTCGGTCAAAACGAACATCGGTCATACCGAGGCGGCGGCCGGCATCGCCGGTGTCATCAAGGTCGCGCTCTCGCTCCGCCACGGGCAGATCCCGCCGAGCCTCCATTTCCAGACGGCCAACCCGCATATTCCCTTCGATCGCCTGCCGCTGCGGGTGCAGTCGGAGCTCTCGGCGTGGCCGGAGCGGCCGACGCCTCATGTCGCCGGCGTCAGCTCGTTCGGGTTCGGCGGCGCCAACGCCCACGTCGTGCTCGAAGCGGCGCCGGCCAGCCCGGAAATGGCGCCCGCCGCGGCGGAGGTGCCGTCGATCCTGCCGCTGTCGGGCCACAACGCCGAGGCGCTCCGCGGCATGGCCGAGGCCTGGCGGCGCCATCTGGCATCGGACACGCTCGAAGGGATCGCTCACGCCGACGTCTGCGCCGCGGCCGCGCATCGCTGCCACCACCACGACCACCGCCTGGCAATCGTCTCGCGGACTCGCGGCGAGCTCGGCGAGCGCCTCGACGCCTACCTGGCGGGCGAGGCCCGCCCCGGCATGATCGCCGGCCGCGCCAGCGCCCGGCAGCACAAGGTGGTGTTCGTATTCCCCGGGCAGGGATCGCAGTGGCACGGCATGGGGCGTGAGCTCTACCGCCACCAGCCGGTCTTCCGCGAGGCGCTCGATCGCTGCGACGCCGCCATCGAGCCGATCGCCCGCTTCTCGGTGCGGCAGGTGCTTCTCGACGACGCCGACCTCGCGGCGCGAGGGATCGACGTCGTCCAGCCCGTGCTGTTCGCCGTGGAAGTCGCGCTGGCCGCCCTCTGGCGTTCGTTCGGCGTCGAGCCAGCGGCCGTGGTCGGGCACAGCATGGGCGAGGTGGCGGCGGCGCAAGTGGCCGGAATTCTCTCGCTCGACGACGCCGCGGCCGTCATCTGCCACCGCAGTCTGCTGCTGCGGTCGGTGGGCGGTCGCGGGGCGATGGCGCTGGTCGAGCTGACGCGTGAGGAGGCGGCGGCCGCGATTGCGGGGCTCGAGGACCGGCTCGCGATCGCCGTCAGCAACAGTCCCCGGTCCACCGTCCTCTCGGGCGACCCGGAGGCGCTGCAGCAGGTGACCGCCGCGCTCGACGCGCGCGACGTGTTCTGCAGCCCGATCAACGTCGACGTCGCCTCGCACAGCCCGCAGATGGATCCGCTCTGTCCGCCGCTGCGCCAGGCCCTGGAGGGCATCACCCCGTCCGCGGCGGCGATCCCGATGCTCTCGACCGTCGCCGGCGGGTGGCTCGACGGCGCCTCGGCCGGGGCCGGGTACTGGGTTCGCAACCTGCGCGAACCGGTCCTGTTTGCCGGCGCGGTGGCGGAGCTGATCGACCAGGGCTACGACACCTTCGTCGAGGTCAGCCCGCACCCGGTCCTGCTCATCCCGATGGAGGAGGCGCTCAAGAGCGCCGGCAGAGGGGCGATGGCGGTGGCGTCCTGCCGCCGGCACGACGACTGGGCGCTGCTGGCCGGCGTTGCTGCGCTGCACACCACCGGACATCCGATTCGATGGGAGACGCTCGGCGGGCCTCCATCCGGCCGCCACGTGCCTCTGCCTCCGCCTGCCTGGCAGCGGCAGCGCTACTGGTTCAACGACGCGCCGGCGGCGGCAAGTGCCGGCCCGGCCTCCGGCGCCGTTCGCGAGCTCACCCTCGGCCGTCCGGCGTACTCGGCGCTGCACCCCGGCACGCTGACCTGGGATCTCCAGCTGTCCTCGAAGCGCCCGCGTTACGTGGTCGATCATCAGGTGCGCGGGACGGTGGTCGTTCCCGCGACGCTGTATGCCGACGTCGCCCTCCAGGCTGCGGCGGCCGTCGAGCCCGGCGCCCATCCAGAGCTCGAGGAGTTCGAGTTCATCGAAATGCTGCCGCTCGATCGCGAGACGGAGACCACCTGCCAGGTGGCGCTGGTCGTCGCTGAGGAGCGCGCCCGCTTTCAGTTCTTCAGCCGCGACGCGGACGGAGCCTGGAAAGTCCACGCGCGCGGCACGATCGCGCTGCATCCGCCCGGCGTCGTCCCCGGCTTCGTCAGCGGCGAACGCCCCGCCGATATCGTGGCGCGCTGCCCCGAGGCGCTCGACGGGGCACGGCACTACGAGGCGCTGAGCACGAGGGGGCTGGAGTACGGCCCGGCGTTCCGGCTGCTCGACGCCGTCTGGCGCGGCGAGCGCGAGGCCATCGGGCAGCTCAAGCCGGGTCCGCGCCCGGCCGCGGGCGCCCGGCGGCTGCACCCGGCGGTGATGGACGCGGGCATGCACGTCATCGCCGCGGCCGCCGCCGCGGAGGGCAGCGACACCTACGTGCCGGTCTCGATCGCCAGTGTCGTCGCCTACGGGACGGCCGAGGGTCCCCTCTGGAGCCATGCCAGGCTGACCGAGGCATCGGAGAGCGGCGCGCCTACACTGGTCGCGGACGTCACCTTCCTGGACGACGGCGGGCGTGTCGTCGTCGAGGCCCGCGGGATCAGGATGCGGCGGGTCGGCGCCAGCCGCCGGCCGCCCCAGGACGTCGCCGACTGGTTCTACGAACTGGAGTGGAAGCCACGCAGCGTCGCGCCGTTTGCCGCCCAGGAGGCCGACGTCCCGGTCGAGGCGCCCGGGCGCCCGTGGTTGATGTTCGCTGACGGCGGCGGCGTCGGCGAGATGCTCGCGTCACTGCTCGAGGCCCGTGGCGAACCGTGCGTTTTAGTGTTCGCCGGCGATGATCACGGTGCCCAGGCCCGCGGGCGCACGGTGCTGATCGATCCCGATGCCGCCGCCGTCGGCCGCCTCCTCGCCGACGCCGAGCATCGCGGCGCCGGCTATGGCGGCGTCATCCACCTGTGGTCGCTCGACTACGAGTCTCTCCAGCCGACGCTCGACGAGCTCCGCGCCGCGCAGCAGGTCATCTGTCAGAGCGCATGGCGGATCGTGCAGGCGCTGGCCGGCCTCGACCTGCCATCGCCGCCGCGGCTGTGGCTGGTCACGAGCGGGGCGATGTCGGTCGCAGGCCAGCAGGAGCCGGTGGCACTCGCGCAGGCGCCGCTGTGGGGCCTGGCGAACACCGCGGCGCACGAACACCCCGAGCTGCGGTGCACTCGAATCGATCTGAGCGACGCTGCGACGCGGGAAGAGATCGAGGCGCTGGTGACCGAGGTGCATGCCGCCGCGCCGGAAGACCGCGTCGCGCTCCGCGACGACATCCGCTATGTCGGACGGCTGGTGCCCGCGGCGCGGCCGCTGCGCATCCTCCGCTATGCCTCGCCACGCCGCAAGGTGCTGGTCAACGGCAGGCCGGTGGCGCACCGCGCGGCCGCTCTGCAGGAACGCCGCTCGCAGGCGCGTCTCGATCCGGACGCCATCTACCTCGTGACCGGCGGCCTCGGCGGCCTCGGCCTGGCGGTCGCCCGCTGGCTCGAACGTCGCGGCGCCCGGCATCTGGCGCTGTCGGGCCGCAGCGCGCCTTCGCCGCAGGCTGAAGCGGTGCTGCAGGAGCTCCGGCGCGCCGGGACCCGGGTCACCGTCGTCAGCGCGGACATCGCCGACCGCGAACGCACCGCCGCGATGCTCGAGGCGCTCGATGCCGACGGACGGCCGCTTCGCGGGGTCATTCATGCGGCCGGAGTGCTCGACGACGGCCTGCTGCTGCACATGGACTGGGCGCGGTTCCAGACCACTCTGGGCCCGAAGCTCGACGGCGCCTGGAATCTCCACGAGCTGACCCTCGACCGGCCGCTTGATTTCTTCGTGCTGTTTTCCTCCGTCGCCTCGGTGCTGGGGTCGCCGGGACAGGCCAACTACGCGGCGGCGAACGCCTTCCTCGACGCCCTGGCCTACTACCGCCGCGCGCTCGGCCTGCCGGCGCTTTCGATCAACTGGGGTCCGTGGGAGGAAGTCGGCCTGGCGGCAACCCAGCCGGAGCGCGCCCGGCGCGAAGCCGAACGCGCCGGCCTGGTGCCGGAGCCCTCCGGGGAGCGGCCGCTGCTCGACCGGCTGGCGCTGCGGGGGCTGGACAGCTTCTCACCGGAGCAGGGCATCGAGATCCTCGAGCAGCTGATGCTGCGATCCGGGCCGCAGGTGGCGGTACTGCCCATCGACTGGCAGCAGTTCGCCGCCTTCTACCCGGGCTTCCGCACCGCACCGTCGTTTTCGCTCTTCCACGACGCCGGGCCGGCGGCGTCCGGACCGACGCCGGCGGATGCGGAGCCGGTGGCGCGGCCGGGGGCCTGGCTGCACGATCAGCCGCAGGAGCAGTGGCAGGCGCTCATCGAAGACCGGCTGCATGAACAGGTGGCGCGGACGCTGGGCCTCTCCCCCGCCGCCGTCGACCGGCACCAGCCGCTGACCGCGCTCGGGCTCGATTCGCTGATGGCGGTGGAGCTCAAGAACTGGGCGGATGTGCACGTCGGCATCGTCGTGCCGGTGCGGCGGTTCCTCCGCGGGCCGAGCATTGCGCAGTTTGCCGCCGAACTGCGCGATGCCCTTCGCGATCGGGCCGGTGCCGCCAGCGGAGTGCGCGTCTGATGCTCAAGCAGACCCGCACACCGACGCGCCTCATCGACCCGGCGACCCGGGCCAAGGTCCCGATTGTCGTTCCCCTGCCGCCGTCCCGCTATCGCTCCTGGCAGGTCCTGGGAAACTTCCTCAGCCTCACGGCCGTGCTGCTGGCGCTGGCCGTGCGGCGCCGCCTCACCACCGAGGAGTCGGCGCGGCGGCTCCGCGAGCTGTTCGAGCGGATGGGCGGCCTGTGGATCAAAGCCGGCCAGCTGCTGTCGCTGCGCATCGACATCTTCCCGGTCGAAATCTGCCACGAGCTGTCCAAGCTGCAGAGCCGGGCCATCGGCTTTCCTGGCGAGATGGCCCGCCGCATCGTCGAGGAGGAGCTCGGCGGACCGATCGAAGACACTTTCGATGAATTCGGGGACGTGCCCTTCGCCGCGGCGTCGATCGGACAGGTGCACCGCGCCCATCTTCGCCACGAGGACGAATGGGTGGCGGTGAAGGTCCAGAAGCCCTACTCCTTCGAGACCTTCTCGCGCGACCTGGTGTTCATCGAATGGGTGGTGCGGGCGCTGCACCTGCTGCGCATCTATCCGCACATGCGCTGGGACGACGGGCTCTACGAGCTGCGCCAGATCATGCGCGAGGAGCTCGACTTCGACTTCGAGGCGTCGTCGATGCGGCGGATGCGCCGGACGCTGCGCAAGCACGACATCTACGTGCCGCGTGTGTTCGGCAAATACAGCACCGAGCGCGTCCTGGTCTCGGAGTTCATCCACGCGGTGCTGATGGCCGACTACATCAAGGTGGCGCTCAGCGAGCCGGCTCGCGTCGAGCAGTGGGTGCACGAGAACGGCATCGACTCGCGGCGGCTGGCCAAGCGGATGATCCACTCCCTCTTCAGGCAGCTGTTCGAGGACAACCTTTATCACGGCGACATGCACCCCGGGAACATCGTGCTGCTCAGGGACAACCGCGTCGCCCTCATCGACTTCGGGTCCACCAACTTTACCGAGCGCGAGTACCTGCAGAAGTTCCGGCTCTTTGCGCGGGCGCTGGCGACCCGCGACTACGCCAAGGCCGCGGACCTCTGCTTCATGCTGTGCGCGACGCTGCCGGCCATCGACATCGAACACGTCAAGGAAAAGCTGATCCGGACCATCCGCGCCTGGGCGACGCGGACGCTGGTCAAGCAGCTGCCGTATCACGAGAAATCGATCGACAACGCCACGATCGAGATCATGAAGGTGCTGCTCGGCTACAAGTGCACGATGGACTGGGGATGGCTGCGCATCCACCGCGCCATGTCGACGCTCGACGCGTCGCTGATTTACCTGTATCCCGACGTCAACTACACCAAGGTGGTGCAGCAGTACTTCGCCAAGGCGGATCGCCGGGACCTCGGGCAGATGCTCGGCCGCGGCATGATGATGCGCACGCTGGGAAGCGTCAAGACGTCGCTCGACATCCAGGACCGCGTCAACGAGTACACCATGTTCCAGGGGTCGCTCATCCGCCGGCATGCCCAGGTCTTCCAGGGCGCGACCAACAAGTTTGCCGACGTCTTCGCCGGCCTCGTCGGCCTCCTCAGCGTCGCGGTGCTGGTGCCGGGCCTGGTGTTCGCGATGATCCTCAGCCAGCAGTTCTATCCGGACGCGACGCTGCAGGTGTTCGGAAGCCAGGTGGTGGCGCTGGCGAACAGGTTTCCGAAGTTCGAGCTGCGCGTCTGGGTGGTCATCATCGCGGTGAACTTCTATCTCTACTACAGCCTCAACAAGCTGAAGCGCCGGCTGCGCCAGAAGGATGTGCGGCAGCAGCACGAGCGCGTCGCCTCGGTATGACGCCCGTGCGGGGGGCGTGGGTCACACACCCCTCTCCCAGATCCGCGCCGGCGCTGCGCCTGTTCACCTTTGCGCATTGCGGCGCGGGCACACGGCCGTTCCAGCTCTGGCCCGCGGGGCTGCCGGAGGCGGTTGAGGTCTGTCCGGTCCTGCTCCCGGGCCGCGAGGCACGCGCGGACGAGCCGCTGCTGACCACCATCCCGGAGATCGCCGACCGGGCGGCGCTGGCAATTGCCACCGAGCTCGACCTTCCCTGCGTGCTGTTCGGGCACAGCCTCGGAGCCTTGCTGGCGTTCGAAGTCGCGCGGCGGCTGGGCGAGACGGGGCGTCACGTCAGGCTGCTGGTGGTGTCGGCCTGCGCCGCCCCTGACGAGGCCGCGCCCGCGCTCCGGCCCGCCATCCATGATCTGGACGACGACGCCTTTCTCGAGGCCGTCGCTGGATTCGGGGCGCTGCCGGAGGAACTGCGGACGGACGGGGAGATGCGGGCGGCGATGCTGCCGGCGCTGCGCGCCGATTTCGCCGCCGTTGGGGGCTACGTGTTCACCGCGGGTGCCCGGCTCCCCGTCCCGATCACGGCGATCGGCGGGACCGAGGATGCGACGGTGTCGAGAGCCGCGCTGGAGGCGTGGCGCCGGCAGACGTCACGCCGCTTCTCGCTCAGCCTGCAGCCGGGCGGGCATTTCTACCCGGCCCGGTCACGGACGACGCTGCTGCGAATGCTGGCGCGAGAGATCCTCGCGGTCGATCCGAGCGCCGGCTAGAAGGTGAGCCAGCGGTTGACGCGAAGGCGCTTCGCGCCTTTCCGCGAGGCCCGCGCCAGGTTGAGGTTCATGTCGCGCATCCACCCATCCCGCTTCTTGCGGTTGGAGCGGTTGTGGCGCGTGACGTAGACGTCCCCCGCCTCCGCCTGCGCGTCGGCGATGCGGCGGACGATCTGCTCCAGCGGCCGGAAAGCCTGGGTCTGCTTCCGTTTGCCCTTTTTGCCCTCGAACACGACGGTGGCGGTCGTCGCCCCGGCCGCGTCCCGTTCAATCACCGTCACCCGCCGTACGTTCTTGCCGAGTCGAAGCGCCTGCATCGTGGCCCCCTCAGAACACCGAATGGCTGTTGAGGTGAGGAGTTTACAACAGGCCGAAAAAAAAAGCATCAGGTTGGTGCTTGAACCGCGAGCCCTGCCCGGATAACATGCACCGCCAGCACCTGGCACATCCGTATCGCCACTTCCCAAGGAGCAGATGAATGGCCGTCGAAGACAGCAGCAAACCCGCGGCAAAGTCGCCGATTATCGTGGATCTCGGCAAAAAGCGCCGGAAGTCCGTCAAGCGCCTGCGGCGCGGCACCGGGAAGCTGATGGATGAAGTCAACGCCACGCTGCAGGAACTGAAGAACGCCGGCACCGTCAGCGCCGCGGCGCAGCCGGTGATTGTCGTCGTCCGCGAGCGCGCCCGCTCCGCACGGAACGTCTTTCCGTTTCCCGGCTTCTGAACATCTCCGTGTCGTCTTCGCGCCTGGCTCAGCGCCGGGAGGGCCGCTGGCAGGTGTGGCGGGTCACGACCGCTTCGTGGTCGCACACTGCCAGCGCCGCAACGTGGGCGTCGATCGGCAGGTCGTAGACACGGCAGGCGCGGTCTTCCCCGCCGATCCCGAACGGGCCGGTCATCGTGCCTGCCCGCAGCCGTAACTGTCGCAGGTCCCCGGCGATACCCGTCCCGGTCGCCTTGAGACAGGCCTCTTTCGCGGTCCAGCGCTCGAGCAGGGCGCGCACGGGATCCGCGGCTGCGGCGACCGCCTGCTGCTCCTCCTCCGAACAGCTCACGCGGGCGAGCCCCTGCAGATCCTGCAGCGGGCGGAGCCGCTCGAGGTCGACGCCGATGTCGATGCCGCGGGTCAGGGCAATCAGCGCCCGGTCTCCACTATGGGAAACGCTGAAGCGCCAGTCGGCACCGGCATCATCGTCCAGCGCCGGTTTGCCGCGGGGTCCGTACCTGAATCGCACGGCCGCCGCACGCCGGCCCGAGGCCTCGGACAGCAGCTGCCGGAGCGCGATCCGGCACGCCGCGAACCGCCGACGGTCGGCATCGAACACGAACCGCTCGGCCCGGGCACGTTCGTCGGCCGCCAGGACGTCCCAGTCCCCGGCTGTCGGGGCCCAGGCCTGCAGATCGACCTCGTAGACCTCGACCGTGGGCGTCGCGACGGTCCCCGTTACACGTCCGGCCGTTTGCATAGGATAATCATCCGTGCTCCGTGCTCGCCGGCCGACGTGGACGGCTCGCCGCGGATGAAGCAGGTGTCGTCATCATGAAGCTCACCGGACTCCTTCTTGCTGTGCTCCTCGGATTCGCTCCCCTTCCGCAGACGCAGCGGCGTCCCGCCACGGCAGCCCGCACCACCGGACAGGTGGCGCTGGCGGTGCGGGTCAGCGACCCTGCGGACGGTCCGATCGGCGGCGTCAAGGTGACGCTCGACGGTCCCACCCATCGTCAAGCGACAACCGAGGGAGGACGGATTGCGTTCGAGAACCTGCCCGCCGGCACCTATCGTCTGCGGTTCGAGCGTGACGGATTCGTCACCCTGGAGCGCGAGGTGGTGGGGCGCGGCGGGACGCCGATCGACGTCAAGGTGACGCTGACGCCGGCGCCGGAGCCTCCCGCGCCGCCGCCCGCCGTGGCCCCGCCGCCGCCGCCGCCGCCAAGCGACGCCGCCCCGATCGCCCTGGATCTCCCGGCCTTCATCGAGAAGAACTATATCGGCCGTGACGCGCGGAAGATCTCGCCGCTCGGCTGTGCCGAGGACACCACCGCGACGCTCATCCAGCTCCACGAGCCGCTGGCCGAGCACACCCATGCCACCGCTGAAGAATTCCTCTACGTGATTGCCGGCCAGGGCAGCGTCCGGATCGAGGCGCGTGACCAGGCGCTCACCGCGGGGGTCTTCGTCCTGGTGCCGCGCGGCCTGTCCCACGCCGTCACGGTGTCGGGCAAAAGCCCGCTGGTGCTGCTGTCGATCCGTCCCGGTGAGGGTTGCGCGCCGCCGGCGCGCTGATCATCGGCGCTTGCGCCGGCCGAGGCGCAAGACGATGTCGTATTCCGCCTTCGTCACCGGCTGCACCGAGAGACGGCTGCCTTTCCTGGTGACCACCATCTGCTCGAGCCCTGTGGTGGCCTTCAGGGTCGCGAGCGGGACTACCTCGGGGAACCGCTCGACGAAGGCGATATCGACCATGACCCAGATTGGCGAGGCTTCGGAGCTCGCCTTGTCGAAGTACTTGTGCTCCCTGGTCCAGGCGAAATGGTCTGGGTAGCCCGGCCGGGCAATCTCGGCGAGGCCGGTCACGCCTGACGGATCGGCGTTCGAGGCGTAGAACAGCACGCCGTCGCCCTTCTGCATCTCGTCGCGCATCAGGTTGCGCGCCTGGTAGTTGCGCACCCCCTCCCAGCTCGCCTTGCCGTCCCGCTCGAGATCCTCGATCGTATAGGCGGCCGGTTCACACTTCATCAGCCAGTAGCGTCGCGGCATGCGTCTCTCGCTCCCCCGATCCGGACGGCGCCGATCAGAACCGCAGGTCGCGGAGGTAGGCGTAGCTGGCGGCGAGGCTCTCGAACGGCGCCTTGGCGACGTCGTGCTCGACGAAGTAGTGTTCGATGCCCGCCTCCGAGGCGTGCGAGAAGATCCGCTTCCAGTCGATGACGTCGCCGTGGCCGACGTCGGTGATCGCCGGCAGCAGTTGATCGATGGGGGCGGAGGCGCCGTTCGGGATCACCCTGGACAGCCCCTTGACGTGGACCAGCGGAAACCGTCCCGGGTACTTCTGGAAGTACTCGACCGGGTCCTTTCCTGCCGCTGAGATCCAGCAGAGATCGAGCTCCATCTTCACCAGCTTCGGATCGCAGGCCTTGAGCAGCTCGTCGTAGGGCAGCCGGCCGTCCACCGGCGCGAACTCGAAGTTGTGGTTGTGGTAGGCGAACTGGATGCCCGCCTTCCGGCTCGCTTCGCCGGCGCGGTTGAAGGTCTCGGCGATACGCCCCCAGACGCCGGGCTCCTTGCGCATCGCCGGGTCGATCCACGGATTGACCAGGAACGTCTGGCCGATGGCGTTTGCGGCATCGAGCACCGCGGGCAG
>JBDTOB010000003.1:0-30947 GCA_039933435.1 Acidobacteriota bacterium
GAGCAGGCAGGCTGGGTTCGACTCCCAGGCACTTCCGCCAGACAAGCAGCGTTCGACTTTCAGCCTCAGGCTCAAGGGGCCCGAGTCCGTAACCGGCGAGACGTGTTCAGCCACGCCAGTCCCGCTACGAGTTGTTCCTTCAGTTGCGGCATCCTATCGGTGAAGCGGTGGTTCTTTGCATCGATCAAGACGAGCCGCTTCGGCTCCTCGGCGACGCTGTCGAATCGTCGGTAATCCGCTTCCTCCACGTACTCGTCCGTTGTCGAGTGAATCATCAAGAGCGGCAGGGGCGATACATGCGCGATGATCTCGTGCGGACTGAAAGACGGCTCGTCTGCGTCTTTCTTCGTCACCCAGGCCAGGACATCCTTCCAACGCCAGGCCAATTCTGCGGTCGGCGGTAGCCCCATGGTCACCACTCCGTCTGCCCAGCGATGCGTGGCTGGGGACGCCGCCGCCGCGACGGCGAGGGCGGCACCCTCCGATACACCCGCCAGAATCACCGGTCGCTGCAACAGCCCCCGTGACCGCAGGGCGGCCGCCAACAGATCGTAGTCGGCGGGAACCTGGTGAACTTCAAGATGACGCGGACCGTCCGCGAAAGCCGAGAGGTACTGCCTGGTGTTGATGCCTGCGACGATGTAGCCGTCGTCCGAGAGAAACTCGGCAAGCTTCGTTGCCAGGCCCACCCATCCGACGTCTCCGCTTCCCAGAAGGATCGTCCCCCTGACAGGGACGTCCGTCGGCACATAGACCGCGAGCGTCAACTTCTGCCCCCGTACGTCGACGTCCACCTGTCGGCTGCTCGCCGCATTCGCGTCGAGCCGGTGCGAAGTGGCGACGAGCACGAACGCGAACGCGAAGATCGAGGCGCGAACCTTCATGGGCCCCATTTCTCTGACTTGCTACTGGGTGGAACGCATCCTGATCCTTACCGTGCCAGCCGTCGTGTCGCTGGTGCAAGAAACCGGCCAGGGGTGCGCGGCTTGGTCGGCGTCGTGTGCGGATCGCTGGCCTGCGGGCTATGCTGGACGTGACGTGACTCGCGGAACGGCGCTTCGGGATCGGTTCTTCGGCCGGCTTCTGGTGGCCATCCTCGTCTCGATGGCGGTCTCCGAAGTGGCGGTGGACGTGGTGGTCTACTATCGCCTTCGCGCCACCTTGGAGGCGGACTTGGGACAACGCCTCGTCAGAACCGCCGACGCGCTTGCATTGAGCATCGACCCACGTCTGGTGTCCCAGTTTCGAACCGGCGATGAAGCTCTGGGCGCGTATCAGCTGGTGCGCGCGCGCCTCGAGCAGCAAGTCAGAGCGAACGGCCTCGGACGCGCATATGTCGTGGACCGTGAACTCCGGACGCTGATTGACAGTGATGACGACGCTGCTGTTGGCGACGCCCGCTATGCCCTGATGGCGCAGCGCGGTCAGACCGCTCAGGCGTGGAACGGCACCGCCACGGCGACGCCGCTCTACGTGAACGAGGAAGGCGAGTTGCGCCTGACGGCGCTGGCCCCGCTCAGGGCCGACAACTCGATCATTGGGCTGCTCGGCGTCGATGCCGCTCCGGAGTTTTTCGCCGCGCTGCGTGACTTGCGACGCGAAATGGTCCTCCTCGGGCTGGCCAGTCTCGCCGTCGCTGGTTTGGGAGGGCTGGTACTGATTCGCGGAGCCTCGCGCCGGCTGGATCGCGTGCGCGACACCGTGGCGCGCGCCAGCCGCGGAGACTTCACCGCACCCGGCGATGCGCGCGGCAGCGACCAGCTCGGGGCGCTGGAACGTGACCTGGACGGGCTCGTGGAGTCTATCGTCGCGCGCGTGGACTACTACGAGTCGTTGATGGCGAGTGTCAACATCGGATTGATCGCCGCCGATCTCCAGGGGCGAGTCGTGGGCGCGAACGCCACAGCCGCCAGGTGGTTCGCTGACGATCCTCCGATGGTTGGCCGGCCACTCCTGGCCGCGTTGAGCGCCCACGCCGAATTGAGTACCTTCGCCGCAGAGGCCGTCGCGCACTCGAACTCCGGTCTCACTCGCGAGATCATTATTCGAGCCGGTGAAGCCGCGGGACTCACCCTGGCTGTCGTGGTCAGTCCGCTCGTGCAGGGCGGGCGCCACACAGGCACGACGCTCTCGCTCTCGGACGTCACGGCCCTGCGAGCGCTGGAGCGCCAGGCACGGGCGCAGGAAAGGCTGGCGTCCCTGGGGACGATGGCCGCAGGGCTCCTGCACGAGGTTCGGACGCCCCTGGCATCGGTGATGATGCATCTCGATTTGTTGCGCGCCAGTGTGGCCGATCGCGAAGGACTCGAAGTGCTCGATCAGGCGCTCGGCAGCACGGAACGGCTGTCGCGGTTCCTGGTCGACTTCCAGATCGTGGCCGGGTTGCGTCCGCTCCGACGCGATTGGGTGGACGTCCGCGACGCTCTTGACGCAGTCCTGGAGAGCGTGACACTTCCGCCCTCGATTCGTCTTCAGTACACGCCCGACGGTCCCGCCGTGGTGCATGCCGATCGTGACCTGCTGGAGCACGCCGCCCGGAACCTGGTGCTCAACGCGATTGAAGCGATGGGAGCCGTCGGAGGGACCATCACGATAGCGCTGGCGCGATCGGACGGGGACATCGTTCTGACGGTCAGCGACACCGGCCCGGGGCTGACTGTCGCGGATGCCGATCGCGTCTTCGATCCGATGTTCACCACCAAGCCGACCGGGACCGGCCTGGGCCTGACGATCGCCAGGCGCGTCGTTGACGCCCACGGCGGGTCCATTCAGGTCGCCAATGCGCCGGGTGGCGGTGCGGTGTTCACTGTCAGATGGCCTCGAGGGGAGCAGCGGTAGTTCTATGGCGCGCATTCTGGTAGTCGACGACGATCCCCGGCTGCGGGATTCCCTCCGCCGTGCGCTGGTGCGCCTCGGTCATGACGTCACGGAGGCTGGCTCGCTCGACGAAGCCCTGGAGCGACTCGCGACTCCGGTCGACCTCCTCGTAACGGACATCCGCCTTGGTAGCGGCACGGGACTCGATCTCATCGCGCAGGCCCGTCGCGACGGCCTCGCCGATCGCATCGTCGCGATGACGGGGTTTGGATCGATTAGCGTGGCCGTCGACGCCATGCGTCTCGGCGCCGATGATTTCATCGAGAAGCCGTTTCGCCTCGACGCGGTCTCGGCGCGACTCACGAAGGTGCTGACCAGCGCTCGCCTGGAGGGCGAAGTGGCACGCTTGCAGCGGGTCAACGAATACCTGCGGGATGAACTCGAAACCGACGTCGGGCAGGCAAGCCTGGTGGGTGGCTCGGCGCCGATGCGCCACGTGCAGTCGCTTATTGCCCGCGTCGCCGCAAGCGACGCCGGCGTCCTGATTCAGGGCGAAAGCGGCACCGGCAAGGAGCTCGCGGCTCGAGAGATCCATCGTTTGAGTCCACGGGCGAAGCTTCCGTTCGTGGCCTGCGACCTCAACTCCTTGTCGGAAGGCGTGATCGAAAGCGAGTTGTTCGGCCACGAGAAGGGTGCGTTCACGAGCGCGGACCGGCGACGCATCGGACGATTCGAGCTCGCGGATACTGGCACGCTCTTTCTGGACGAGATCGGTGAATTGGCGCCCGCGGTCCAGGTCAAGCTGCTCCGCGTGCTGCAAGAGCGCGCGTTCGTACGCGTGGGGGGGACCGACACCATTCGTGTCGACGTGCGAGTCGTGGCTGCGACGAACCGCGATCTCGGGTCCGCGGTGCAGGAGGGACGCTTTCGCAGCGACCTCTTCTATCGGCTGAATGTCGTGGGGCTGCTCATGCCTCCATTGCGTGAGCGCCCTGACGACATCCCGCTCCTCGCGGAGCTCTTTGTCGATCGCTATGGGCGACGGCCGAACGGACAACGGGTCAGACTCGCCCCTGAGACAGTGACCGCCCTGCAGGCATATCCATGGCCGGGCAACGTGCGACAGCTCGAGAACGTCATTCACCGAGGCTGCGTGCTGTGTCAGGGCGATGTCATCGTCCCAGAGGATGTCGCGCTGGAGCTCCGACCGGGCTCTGCTCCAGCCAGCAACGGGGACCTGCGCGGCGCGCTGGCGGCGCTCGAGCGCGACCTCATCGCACGAGCTATCCGGGAGCATCACGGCAATCTGGCAGCAGCCGGCAGAGCGCTCGGCATCGAACGCAATCTCTTGTACTACAAGCTGCGCAAGTACGGATTTCGCTCGTGAGGGAAGTCCGTACCCTCGCCGTCGCCCTCTGTTGCCTGGCGATCGCGTCACCGCTCCGGGCCGCGACACTCGACGACCTGGAGCGGCAGATCCGCGACGTGGTGACCGAGCGGCAAGCCTCCCAGAAAGAACGCGGGCGTCTGGTGGCGGAGGCCGCCGCCCTGGCGGATGCGATCAGTGCGGCACAACGCCGGACACAGGCACGCGCAGATGCTGCGTTGCAGCGACAACTCCGTGATTTCGATCGCCTCGCCCGCCAGCTCGACGCGGTTGACCGGGCACTCAAGAACCACGACACGACGATCACTCGCTTGCGCCTGGTATTCGACGCCGAGATCGACAAGCAGACGAAGGCGCTGTCGCGGGCAGACGCCTCGACATCCGCCGCTCGAGCCAGCGAGTTGGAAGCCGCGCGGCGTCGCGTCGACGATCTGACGGGCCCGACCGCTGGCTTCCGGCCGTTACTGGTGGTGCGGCCCATGGCGACGGATACCGTCGCCGATCTCGATCAGAAACTCGCCGTGCTCGCGGCCGAGCTGGCTCGCGGCACCAACGCCCTGAAGGCGTTGGATCGTGACCTGTCCGTGCTCGACGGGCGCGGCATCGTCACCCGTCGGTTGCTCGACGACCTCGAGGCGACCGCCCGTGCCGCGCCCCAGGACCTGCGACTGGTCCAGCGGCAGGTGGACGAAGTCCAGCAACGTCTCCGCGACCTGGAACTCCAGCGCATTGCGCTCCGAAGAGTGCGAGAGGCCATCGTGTCAGGCCTGGCCGATGTCGACCTGCAGGGCAGAGCGTGCCGCGCACGGCGCGGCACGCTCGCTGGGCCTGGCTAAAAGGAGCCTATGAGACTTGCTGTTGTCGCCTGCGTGGTCGTCGGCCTGATGTGCGTCGCGACAGCGGCTCTGGGGCAGTCGTCGTCGAGTGCGCCACCGCCGCCGCAGGCACCGGCGACCGCTTGGAACTGGCGGCCATCGCTCTTCGTTCTCGCCTCGGCAGACGAGAACACCGATCCGCCCGTCGGTGCGTTCCCTGTGACGTTCGAGGAACCGTCGTTCGCCGGCAATCTCGGGGCCGGAGTGGACGGTGGACGCCGCACCGCGACGACTCGTGTCGCCGTCGGCGTCTTCGGACTCGTGCGCAGCCCGTTGTCTGGGCCCGATCGCGCGATGTATGTCGGTGGGCGTGTCAGTGGGTCCTGGCAGCCGCTGCCAGCGTGGCGGTTCGACATCAGGGACAGCGCGAAACTCCAGCGGCAGCCACAACTCGACGTCGCGGGCTTTCAGCGCAATAACGCGGTAGTAGGCGTCGAGTGGAGACCGACGGCGTCGCCGATTGGTCTGTCGGTCGAGGTCGGCGACCGTCGTCGCGACCTCCCCGCTCTCGAGGTCCTCGGATTCGCGCGCCAGTCAGCGACGTTCGGTCTTGTGTCGTCGAGCCCCACGGCCGCTGCGGAAATCGGCGTTGGCGTGCAGCGCTATCGCGCCCCGACCGCGACCGGTCGTCGGCTTGTCGCCTCGGCGGAAGTGGCCAAGTTCGGCCGAGCGACCCTCGCATCGGCGCGTTACGCGTTTGTCGAGCCACGTTCCGATCGCTCGAGGTTATTCACCACTGAAAGCGGCGAGCAGGCCGGCGAGTTCAGCGACATCGATCGCGCCGACTTCCTCGAGCAACTGGCGTTCGCCGGAAGCGATTCCACGATCGCGAGCGAGGTGTTCGTCCTCGATCCGATCGAAACCGACAGTGACGACTGGGATTTCGGCCGACGCAAACACGTGGTGGTTGGCTACCTCTCGCACCAATTCGCCGGCGAGGCCGTGCTCTCGGGATCGCTTCGGTATCAGCGCCGGAACGGCCCCAATCTGCTCGCGCCGGAGGGATCGGTGCTCGCGGCCCCGTTTCGGGACGACCGCGTGGCGATGCGCGTGACATTCCGGCGCCCAATGACACGCTCGCTGATTCTCGTGGCCCAGGCGTCGTACCTTCGAAACCGCGGCGACCGACCGATCATCAATTTCTCGCGTCGCCTCCTCGGGATCGGCGTGCAGATTCAGTTCTGAGCGCCGGCCGCGGCTCAGTTTTTTTGGCCGTGCGCAATTTTTTGCGCGGATTCCCGCTCCGACGCGATCAGAGTCGAGCGATACCTCGGTGGGCTCTCCCGGCGTGACAGGTACGCGGCTTGCAGCCGCATCCGGCACGACCACTCCTCGCCCGCACTCGTCCATGTAAACGCGGCACAGCCGTGCTCGCCCAGAGGTGATTCATGATCGCTCGCAGATTACTCCTGACCGGCGTCCTCGTCGTCGTCTCCGGCTTCGGCATGTTCGCTCAAGAGAAGAAGATGCAGCTCAAGAACCTCCCAGCGGCCGTGCAGAAGGCCGTGCAGGAGCACACGAAGGGAGCAACGCTCGTCGGATTCTCAGAAGAGCGGGAAGACGGCAAGGTCCTCTACGAGGCCGAGACCAAGGTCAACGGTCGCACCCGGGACCTGCTGTTCGACAGCGCAGGCACCCTCATGGAGGTCGAGGAAGAGGTGGCCGCCAACACCCTCCCGGCTGCCGTGCAGTCCGCCCTCAACGCCCACGGCAAGGTCGCCATGGTGGAGGCGGTGACGAAGGGCTCGACGGTGACCTACGAGGCGCAGGTGGAGAAGAACGGCAAAAAGTCGGAAGTTGTCGTCGACTCGACGGGCAACGCCATCGTGCGGAAGTGACGGAGCGCCGCCTTCCCAGGACGGGCCTCAGCTGCGCAGCCGGCGTCATGACAGCGGGCACGCCATGAAGACACACCACCTGATCACATGCGGGACGCTGGTCTCGGCTTTCCTGTGTCCGGCGAGTCTGGCATTCGCCGGGCCAGACTCGTCTCGCGAACTGGTTGTTGAAGCCGGACGCCCGTTGCGACTGGTGCTCGATGAGCGAACCCGAGTGTCTCGAGTGGGCCAACCTGTCACGGCAACCGTGGTCGAGGCAGTCTACGCCTACGACCGCGTGGTGATACCAGAGGGCGCGAAGGTTCTGGGCCATGTCGCGAAGCTTGATGGCGTCCGGGCAGGGTCGCGCGCGGTTGCGATGCTGGGCGGCGACTTTACGCCAGGCCGCAGCGTTGGACTCGAGTTCGACGCCATGGTTCTCCACAGTGGCGTGCGAGTGCCCATTCACACGATTGTCACACCGGGTATCGCTCCCACGAACCAGGAGGTCGCCGGGGCACACGACGATGGGATCGTGGGTCACGCGCGACAGCAGGTGGCGCTCGAGGCCAGGCGCGCCGTGACCGCGGTGAGCGGCCCTGGAAGGCTGGCGCGGCTTGGACACTACCTCGTGGGCCGCCTGCCTGTGCATCCCCAGTATCTGGAGGCAGGCTCGGCGCTCAATGCGCAGTTGGTGGAGCCCGTCAGCTTCGGAGTCGCGGAGAGAGTCGGGCTGGCACCGGACGGCACCAGACCGCCGCCGGAGAGCATTCTGAGCGCACGGCTGCTCACGGCGCTCGATTCCGGGTCGACGCCGCGCGGGACGGAGGTGAAGGCCGTCCTGACACGTCCCCTGCTGTCGGCCGGGCAGCAGATCATCCTTCCCGAAGGCACGATTGTCACCGGGAAGGTGACGTTTGCCCGGTCGGCCAGGGGCTTTCGTCGCAATGGTCAGCTGCGCTTCCTGTTCGACCACATGGACGTGCCCGGACGGGGAGCCGACGCCCTGGTCGCGTCGTTGTATTCCGCGGACGTCGGACGCGACCAGCACGTCGTGATCGACGAAGAGGGTGGCACCAGGGTCATCAACCCCAGGTCCCGTTTCGTGGCGCCGGCGCTTTCCGGAACCGCACTGATCGTGCCGCTCGACCGGACCGAGATCAGCGACGAAGGACTGGGCGCGCTGACCACCGAGACCAGCGTTGTCGGTCACGGGATCAGGGGAGTGTCCGGTTTCGGACTCCTGGGTGCCGGCCTCGCCGTGGTCTCGCGCCCGGCCGCCATCGCCTTTGGCGCCTTCGGTCTGGCTCGAGCGATTTACGTCAGCATGCTGGGCAAGGGTCACGAGGTGATCTTCCCGGTGAATACACCCATGCAGATTCAGCTGTCGCCGGCAACCGCTCCAGGGCGCTAGCATGACCGGCCTGCTTCATGAGGTGATTGCCCGCGTTTGTAAGAGTGGCTCCGTGGCCAACGCCACAGCCTGCCTGCTCGCGGTGGCCTCACTGAGCAGCGCCCAGGCTCAGGAGCCGCCAATGTTCCGAACGCAGACGCGCCTGGTGGTCTTGCAGGCGACGGTCGTGAACCGCAACGGAGATCTGGTGACG
This sequence comes from Acidobacteriota bacterium, assembly GCA_039933435.1. Classification (GTDB taxonomy): domain Bacteria; phylum Acidobacteriota; class Vicinamibacteria; order Vicinamibacterales; family 2-12-FULL-66-21; genus JALZOC01. The sequence goes on from JBDTOB010000003.1 coordinate 8,504, forward strand.
AACCTCGATCGTGGCGCGTTCACCGTGCGCGAGGACGGCAAACAGCAATCGATCGCAATGTTCGGACGGGACGACGTCCCGGTGTCCATCGGCATTCTGATTGACAACAGCGGCAGCATGCGCGCCAAGCGGCAGCGGGTCGAGTCGGCGGCCCTGGCATTTGTCAGAGCCTCCAATCCGGAGGACGAGGTGTTTGTCATGAACTTTGCCGACGAGCCCAGGCTCGACGTGCCGTTCACGACGGACATGCGTCAACTGGAGGCGGGTATCGGCCGCGTCGATGCCATCGGCGGAACCGCGATGCGAGACGCGGTCGACGCGGCCGTTGACTACCTGACCGCGCACGCCACGAGAGACCGCCACGCGCTCCTCGTCGTGACCGATGGGCAGGACAACGCGAGCGTGACGTCTCTGGACCGCGTCCGCAGAAAGGTCGCACGCAGCGAAGCCATCATCTATGCGATTGGCCTGCTGGCAGACGAAGCGCCGCCGCAGGCATCTCGAGCCAGGGAGGAGCTGGAGGAGTGTGCGGAGCGGACTGGCGGTCGTGCGCTGTTCCCGGAGCGCCTCGACGACATCGATGCGACGGTCCTCGACATCGCCCACCAGATTCGAAGCCAGTACACGATCGCCTACGCCCCTCAGAATCAGGCGCTCGACGGCACCTATCGAAAGATTCGCGTGGACGCGCGTGGCAACGAACGGCTGTTGGTCAGGACGCGCTCCGGCTATCTGGCGAGCCGTGATGACAACGCCACCTCTTCGGATCCGCCTGTCGGCCGTTGAATCGTCGATGGCATCCAGTCGCGGCGCCCTTCTTCTGAGAGGTGGCACCGGAGGTTTGCCGGAACGCCATGATCGTCAGGCATGACAGGTCGTCGCTTTCCGTGCGTGGTCGGCCGATGACCCGCGTCCGTCCGTGGCTTTGCCCTCGCGATGCGGTCGAAGGAGAAGGAGGGCGCACATGATGGAGAGCAGGCTCGCGCGATGGGTGTTCTTGGTCGCAGTCTCATTGCTGCTCGTGGATGCGGCCAGCGCTCAGCAGAACGAGGACCAGCCGGCAAAGCCGTCCGTTCTCACACCACCCAATTCAGTCGAGGCGAAGAACGGTTCGGGCGAGACCTCCCAAGACCCGCCTGGCTTCCTCATGCCGAACGGCAAGCGCCTGCGGGTCCGACTCGCCTTCATGGCTGTATATGGCGGCGACAATGCTCAGTCGGAACTCGGATTCGCGAGGCAAGGCCGGATCGGCTACGCGACGGTGACGTTCGAAGGCGAGCTCAGTCACCGGGTGTCATACCGGCTTGCCCTGAATCCAATCGACGACACCCGCCCGCTGGCGGCCTGCGGCCAAACGAACTACTTCTATCCCAATTCGCCTGGCGTGTTCGGCCTGGGACCGAACGTGCCGTGCCAGGCGGAAGGAAACCGCAGGGTCGACCTGTACAAGTCTGTTGGATTCGATAACCTCGTGCAGCAGGGGCCGCTTCGGGAGGGGTACATGGACCTCAACGTGGCGCGGGCGACGCGCGCTCGTTTCGGCCGGTTCGTCCTGCCGATCGGGTTCGGTTGGGAGGAGGTCGGTTCGTTCACGTCAAAGGACTCAACCAGGATCCAACGCATTAACGCAGAAGCCGACTTCGGCGCAATGATGACGTGGACAGCGCGTCGGGGCGGCAGGAGCGTCGGCGGCGCGGATCTCGCGACGGTTCTCGGCGATGGCCACCGAAACGCTGACTACAACTACTTCTACTTCGAGGATCCGACGCTCAGCTCGAAGGCCACGCTGACGACGTTCGTGTCCGGCTCCTTCTGTCCACTGGAGTCAATCGAAGTCCGGGGCGCGTTCAAGCATGGCTTCACGGGATCGAAAGTCGAACGGCTGCCAACATATTGGGCTTCGAAGAGGCACGACGATGCAATGGTGGCATCCGCCCGCTACCGACCGTTCCGCCATGCGTCCGTGTTCGGCGAGTGGGCGCGTTACACGTGGGGACCCACTCAGACGTCGGCGGAGTTGCTTGGCGTCGACGCGGCGCCGATCGTCAAGAGGGGGTACTACGTGGGCATGGATGTCGGTGTTCCGGTGAGCCAACACATCCAGCTTGGGACTAGCATCACACGCGAAGAGCTGTCACGAGATGACAGCCTTGTCAAGTGGCTTGCGAGTCAGGATCTCTACAGAGTGTCCTTAGGCAAGAAGGACCGCGGCACCATCGTTCGAGTGCAACTCGTGCTCGATGAGAACCTCACGATTGGAGTCTACCGCAATCTCGACTCGACTCCGTTTCCCTGGATTTCAGGCATCGTGCCGGTGGCAGGCCCAGGCGCCTTCGTCGGTTCGGGCACGGACAAGTGGGGGATCGTCATGGGACTGCGGCTCCAGTAATGGCCCCAGCCGGAAGCGGATTTGTGCCTCGCCCGTCAGGTTCTTGCGCAGCGATCAATTTTCTGTGCGGCCCCATCGCATCCGCGTGGATCATCAAGTAAATCGTCACGTCACTGTCGGACGCGGGCGGGCCTGCGGTTTGCAGGAATGCGGCATGTGCATCCCAGCGCCACCCTCGGCGGACATGTCAACAGCACGTCGTCATTGAGCGCGGTCCGTCCGGACGCGCACACGCCAGACCTCCGACACATTCCGACAGACGCGGCAGGGGCGGAGATGGAGCCGACGATTCTGCGTCGAATGATTACCGCCCATGCGACCAACTCCGTCTCCGTGCAACTGGACCTGGGCTTGCGCTACTTCGTGGATCCCCGGATGTCTGGCTTGATCGGTTACGAGGATCGGGCCGGCGTCGCCGTGGTAATGGGCGACCCGTTGTGCGCGCCGCGCGACACCGAGCAGTTCCTCGCAACGTTTCTGAGTCAGCGCCCACGGGCCAGTTCGCGTGCGGTGTTTGTCAGCGCGTCGGCAGGGTTCGCCGAACGGGCCGTCCAGTCCGACTGCGGAGCGCTCAAGATTGGCGAGGAGGCCGTCTTCGACTTGGACCGGTACTCCTTCACTGGCGGCGCGATGAAGCGGCTGCGGTATCACGAGGGACGTGCGCGACGACAGGGCCTCGACGTCGTCAACATTGCCGCAGCGGAACTACGAGGGCATCCCCTCGTCTCGGCCATCGACGCCGTCACGGCCGCGTGGGTGAAGCAACACGCCATCGGGGCCCTGGGCTTCCTCCTCGCGTTACGGCCCCTCGACGAACCGGATAAGGCGGGCAAACGTGTGTTCGTCGCGTGTGCCAACGGGCGGCCGATCGCGTTCTTGACCGCCGTCCCCCTTCCGGCGGCCAACGGTGTGTATCTCGAAGACTACATCCGCGGGTCCGAAGTGCCCGATGGCACGGCGGAACTGCTCCTCCACGAGGCCGCTGACGACATGAGGGCGCGTGGCTACGATTATGTCTCTTTGGGAACGGCACCCCTGGCGGGCATTACGCCGGCGGACTCGCGCCACCATCCAGTCGCCGGGTGGGCGCTGAGAATGGTCTTCGACAACGTCTCCTGGCCCTACGACTTCAAGTCGCTGCGTGCCTTCAAAGCGCGATTCCATCCCACGCGCTGGGTTCCGAAGTATCTCGTCTACGAGCGACCCTTTACGGTGCGGTCCGCGGCGGCGCTCACGCTCGCCTATCTGCCGATCCCTCGACCACTTAGTGTGTTTGGCGGCGCGAAGGTCTCCCGAACCCGGCTGGGTGGCCAGTTGGCCGAAGGCGTAAGCCAACAGGAGTCCGGCATCACGGTGCGTCCTTGCTGATAGCTGGCCCACGCAGGTCTTACCTCCGGCGAGGCGCGCTCATCCTCGGTGTGGCTGCTCTGGCCATGGTGATGACGGCACAACGTGCCTTGGGTGAGAGCCGTCGTGCAGTGCTGCACAGCCAATCGACGACGATACAGGTCAAGGTTCCTGGTGGGCTCAATCGCTCAGCGGCCGTGATCGTGATCAGCGGGATGGATGGCTGGCACGGCCTCACGGCGGCGGTCGGCGATCAGCTGAGTGAGGACGGCTACACCGTCATCGGCCTGGACGCGAGGAGCTACCTGATCGAGGCGACCCGATTGTCGGGCTCTCTCACGCCCGCCGTCCTCGCCGAAGACCTTGTGATGGTGCTGCATCTCGCACGGGGCTGGTTCCCCGAGGCGCAGCAGACGTTCCTGCTCGGAATCTTTGAAGGCGCCGGCTTGTCGATAGTGGCAGCGGCGGATCGTCGGGTCGGTGCCCAGTTGACAGGGGTGCTGGCGATCGACACGCCCGGAGCCGTGCCGCTGCGCTCTCCCTTCTGGGCGTGGACCAGCTGGATCACGCACCGCGAGGTGGACGGCGTGTCGGTGCCGACCGCCGCCTACGTCGCGGCCGTCGCGCCGACGCCACTCTCGCTGATCGACCGCACCTACCGCTCGGAGCTGCCGTCTGACACTGTCGACACGCTCTTCGCCCGCGGCGGCGAGCCTCGCCGGCTGGCGCTGGTCGAATCCAGGCGGCCGGAGTTCAATGACGCCCGCGACCAGCTCTTCGGCGTCTTGCGCTCGTGCCTGGAGTGGTCGACGCACGTGTCGCCGATCGAGTTTGGCGTGACCACGCGCTCTCGCGTCGCGCACTCCGGGGGCAGCCGGTGATACGGCGCTGGTTGATGCGACTCGCGGTCGCCAGCTGCGCCTCTGTCGGAGCGTTCGCCGCCGGCGCCGAGATTCGTGGGACGGTCGTCGACCAGTCTGGTCTGGCGATTCCAGGCGCCACCGTGGAGCTTCGAAGGGGTGACGTGGTGGTGGCATCCACCACGTCGGCCGCCGACGGCACCTTCGTGTTGGCGGCCCCGGATACGCGAGGTTCTGTCGTCGTGTCGTTGACCGGGTTCACGACGATCACCGTTGCCGCGACGGATGCCGCGCGCGTGGCGTTGCCGATCGCCGGCGTGGCGGCGAGCACAACGGTGACCGCGGTGGGCCCACTCGATGGCGCGTCAACGGAAGCCACCATCGGAGCGGCGCTCAGCACATCGACGTTGCAGCGGCTGCCGACGAGCCGACAACACGTCAACGACGCCCTGCCTCTCCTGCCCTCCGTGGTGCGCGGCCCCGATGGACTTCTCCACATCGACGGTGCGCGGCCACATGAGGCGTCACTTCTCGTGGATGGCTTCAACGTCACCGATCCCGCCACGGGGTTGTCCGCCATCGACCTCCCGCTGGAGAGCGTGAACCGGATCGACGTGCTGCGCGACCCGGCCGCCGTGACCTTCGGCGGCGCCCTGGGTCCAATCGTGTCGCTCGAGACCCGCACGGGTCACGAGCGGTTCGACTTTGGCGCCCAGGGGTTCGTCCCGCGGCTCCGATGGGGCAACGGCGGGTTCGGTCGCGTCGAGGGTTTCTTTCCCCGCTCGTACGCGGCGGGACAGTCGCACAGCGGACGAGTCCGGTACTTCGTCTCCGGCGAGTACGACTACGAGCGGATCCGTGTCCCGGGTGTCACCGTGCGCCGTGGCAGCCCTGATACGAAAGAGGTCAGCGGGACGCTGTTCGGCCGGCTCGACATGCAGTTGACCGACCGTCATTCGCTCACCACGGAGGGGATTTTCTTCCCCGGTCAGAAGACGTTTCACCGCCTCAGCCCGCTTCGTCCAACGACGGCGGCACCGACGCTCGCCGACACTGACGCGTTCTTCGGGGTCATCGACCGGCACGTGCTGAGCCCGACGAGTCTCTTCACGATCCGCGTCGGCGTTCTGGCCCACGACACCACGGTGACTCCGGTGTCGACGCTCTCTCCCGAGCTCACGCCGCTCGGATGGAACGGGGCCTCGTTTTCTGCGCTGGATCGCCGCTCGTCACGATTGACCGCATCAGCAGCGTGGCAGCGCAGCCTGGCGACGTCGTCAGGTACCCACACCGTGACGGCGGAGGCGTCGTTCGACGACGAACGGCTGCGGGGGTCGGTGGCGGACCAGACCGTGAACATTCGCGATGCGGCCGGCGGATTGGTTCGCAGGATAGAGTTCGGCGGGGCCAGCGTGCTGACGGCTACGGCGCGCAACCTCGGTCTTGCGGTGCGCGATAGCTGGCGCGTGAACGATGCGCTGCAACTCGATGGCGGCATCCGTGTCGACCGCAACTCACTGGGCGGAGGCGCGGTGCCCTCCCTGCGCCTGGGTGCGAGGTATCTGTTCGGAGACGGCGCGACGAGCATCAGTGGCACGCTGGGCAGGTTCGTCGGGACGCTCCCTCTCACCGTGCCGGCGTTCGCGGGATTCCCGAGTCGTCGGGACGTGACCATCGACCCCCGCTCAGCGGCCACGCTCGGGTCGACGACGTTGACGCCGTCGGTCGCCAGCCTCTCGCTGCCCCGGTCGTTCGTGACCACGGCGCGAATCGAGCGGCGCCTCGCACCAGGCTGGGATGCGCTCATCGGGGCGACGGTGCGGCGGTCGTCACAGCTGGCGACGCTCGACGTCGGTCCAGCGACCGGACGGCTCTCGGTCGGGAGTACCGGGCAGGCCCGCTATCGCGAAATGGAACTTGCCCTTCGCCATACGTGGGGCGAGGGTAACGAGGCGTTCGCGAGCTATACGCGATCGTCGGCACGAGGCGAAGTGAACGACTTCTCCGCGCTCTTCAGGGCTGGTGACACTGAAGTGTTACGACCTGGGGGCACCTCGCGACTGCCTGCTGATGCGCCGCATCGGTGGCTCGGCTGGGTATCGTTCAACGTGCCTCACGGGTTCATTGTGGCGCCGACCGTCGAGTGGCACTCGGGATTCCCCTACACACCGCTGACGACGCGCCTGGACTATGCCGCCGCGCCGAACAGCCTGTCCTATCCTGCGTTTCTGTCCCTCGATCTCGGCGTCTACAAGACCGTGGATTTCAGGGCGCGCCGGCTCAAGGCCGGCATCCAGGTGTTCAACGCCACGAATCACTTCAACCCGCGCGACGTCTACGCGGTGCCAGGCACGCCTCGGTTCGGTTCGTTCACGAATAGTGTGGGGCCGACGCTGCGGGGCGTCCTCACCTTCCTCTGGTAATTGACTCCGCTTTGTGGTGACAATCGTGCTGACCCGAGCGACATATTTCAACAGCCTGACACTCCGGGTCGTGACGTTGGCTGTGGCCCTCGCTGGCGTCGTCGCACCACCCGGGGCACGCGCGCAGGAGGTTCCGCATGCCGTCAGGCACCGACTGCTGGTCATCTCTGTCGACGGGCTCGACTGGCGGTATCTCAAGAACGCCGATCGCCTGGGGCTCAGGATTCCGCACATCCGACGGCTGCTCGCCGAGGGTGACGTTGCCGATGGGGTGGTCGGCGAGAGTCCCACGATTACCTGGCCATCACACACCACGCTCATCACCGGTGTGCCGCCGCGAGTCCATGGCATCCTTGGCAATCGGAGACCCGCGTCGGAAGGAGGCGACTACTATGCGGACGCCTCGCTCGTCAAGGTGCCGACGCTCTGGCGCGCGGCCAAAGCCGCGGGCCTGACCATCGGCGCCGTGACCTGGCCAGTGACGGTGACGCCAGAGATCACCTTCAACCTGCCGGAATATTCGCATTTCCGGCAAAGTGGCGCGATGGATCTCGCGAGCATCGAGGCGAAGGCGACACCCAAGCTGATCGATCGAATCAGTGCGCGGTATCCATCCTTTCCGCAGCAATGGCTCGACGACCGTGCGCGAACGCTCGCGGCGCTCTACATGACACGAGACGCGGGCGCCGATCTCACGCTGCTGCACTTTATTGAACTGGACGATGCAGAGCACGAAGCGGGGCCGTTCACACGCAGCGCGAATGCGGTCCTCGAGCACACGGATGAACTGATCGGCGAACTCATTCGGGACATTCCCAAGGACTTGAATGTCGCCCTGGTCTCGGATCACGGATTCGAGCGTGTCGACCGGGTTCTGAGCCTTTCGGCCTGGCTTGCCGGGCACGGATTGTTGACATGGATGAATGGGCTGATGTCGCTGCTGCCCTACTACGAACCCCCGGACCACCTCATCGTGTCGCCGGGGCTGGTCGCCACGCATGACGCGGCGCTCGCGGACGCGCTGGCTCGAGACGCCGCCCTTCCGGGGTCGCCCATCGGCCGCCGCGTGCCGCGCGGCGAGCTTGCCCGGTGGGCGCCGGAACTCGAGGATGTCGCTGGCGCGTTCGAACCGGCGGAGCACGTGGTGTTCACGCACCATGGGCCGAGCAGGGCGCTCTATTCAACACCGTCAAAGTTGGGAGATCATCAGTTCTGGCCAGGCCGTGCGGACTATCGCGCCGTCTATCTTTTGTGGGGGCACGATGTGCTGCCGCAATGCGAGCCGGAGATCTCCATGCTCGAGATCGCCGCTCGACTTGCGAAACAGCTCGGCCTTCCGCCCATGCCCTGAGCTCCGTGCCACGAGAGAGTGACACGGAACACCGACTGCCGCGTCATGCGGTTAGAATTCGATGGTCGCCACCGTCGGCGGCCAGATTTCACCGGCGCTTCGACGAGTCCGTCACCCTGCGCGACAAAGTGCGCACCGAAGTGCGGCATCAGGCGGCAGCCCACATGTTGTCGGTTGCAGCCAATCGAGGATTCACGCACCGAGGAATCAGCCTAAGCTGAGTGGAGGCCTGACACAGATGCACGCTATCCGCGCTTTCCGAACCACCGTTGTAATCGCAGCCGTCGCAGCGGCGCTCACCGGCTGTAATCGACCAGCCGGGACCCCGGCTGCGTCGTCTGCGGCCTTGACGTCCGAGACGGCCACTCGAAACGCGCGTCTGCTCGGTGCGGCGGAGGGGTATGAGACGCTGACCGAGACGGCCTTCGATGCCCCCTTCGCGGAACTTGGCGCCACGCTCGCCACCGCTCGAAAGCAGGCTGCCGATGTCCGCACCCTGCTCTCCCCGGACGCCGCCGGGCGACTGGATGCACTCGCCGCCGAGATCGACGGGGCGTTGCAGCGTCAGGACCGAAGAGCGACGGCGATCGCCGCAGTCGAGAGCTACCGGGCGCTCGTCAGCGCGCAGGATGCGTCGGCGCTCGTCCCCGTCGAGGTCAGTCTTCTGGACTACGCCGGCTTCAAGTACGATGCGTTTGTCAAGGCGCGCCCCCCAGACTGGGACCAGATGGCGAACGTCGTCGCGTATGCCCGGGACACCTGGGCGCGGCTCGCGCCGCGCGTCGCCGCCAAGGGTCTGCGCGGTGCCTTCGAGAGCACACTGTCCGGCATGGACACCGCGGTGCGAGAGAAGAATGAACTGGCCGCGCGACTTGCGGTGTCGGATCAACTGGCCCTGGTGGACGCCCTCGAAGAGCATTTCACCTCGACGAGGTCAGCACAGTAGCGATGGGCGGGCCGGGTCGGGCGGCTGCAACGCTGGTGGGCGTCGCCGCGGTTGCCGCGAGTTGTGCGCACTATCAGCCTGCGCCGCTGCCGACGGTCCCGAGGCCCGATCCGTCGGCGGCGACTGTGGCGCAGGCGGCACTGCAGATCGACCGTGCGGGGCTGACGCCCCTCAGCATCGATCTGTCGCAGCCGCTGACACCGGACCAACTCGCCGTGATCGCGGTCATCGCCAACCCGGACCTGCGATCCGAGCGCGCACGCCTCGGGGTGGCAGAGGCCCAGGTGTTTGCCGCGGGCCTGCTGCCCGATCCCCAGTTCTCGCTCAATCTCGACCGGCCGGCTTCGCTGCAGCTCGTGACGGCTGTCGCCGCCGGGCTTGGGATGGATGTCTCGAGCTTCGCCACCCGTCCGCTGCAACAGCGGGCGGCGCGGGCCGTGCGGGAACAAGTCCGACTCGATCTTGCCTGGCAGGAATGGCAAGTCGCGGGGCAGGCCCGCCTGTTGGCCGCGCGCGAGCGCGGCTTGGAGCGCGTGTATCGCCTCACCCTCGGCGCGTCACTGGCGGCCGCCGATACGCTGGTCCGCACCCTTCGGGCCGTCGGGCGAGGCGACCTCTCAGCGGGCGATCTCGAGGCGCGGCGGATATCAGCCGCTGATCTGTCCGACCGCGCCAGGGTGGCCGAGCGCGAACTGCAGACGGCTCGGCTCGACTTGCGCGCGGTCCTGGGTTTGTCACCCGGCGCGGAGATCGCCGTTGCAGACCCGCCGCCATCCCTGCGGGCGCCACCAGATTCTGTAAAGCTGATCGAACTTGCCTACACCGGGCGCCTCGATCTGGCGGCACTGCGTGCGGGGTACGAGAGTCAGGACGCACAGCTTCGTCTGGCGCTCCTGCAGCAGTACCCACGCCTCAACCTCTCGCTCAACGCCGCGCGAGATACAGGTGCGGTCAGCACCACGGGCATCGCAGTGGCCTTCGACCTGCCTTTGTGGAATCGAAACCGCGGGGCGATCGCGATCCAGGACGCCACCCGGGAGCAGCTCCGGACCGAATACGAGGTCCGACTGTTCGCGACGCGGGCAACCATCACGGCGCTGAGCGCAGCCTACGACATTGGTGTCCGGCAGCAGGACGAGCTGGCCACGCAGATCGCGCAACTGCGCGGCACGGTGGCGGCGTTCGAGCGCGCCAGCGCGCGGGGGGATATCGCCCCCGTGACCGCCGAGGCGGCGCGCCAGGCCTTGACCGATCGGGACATTGCGCTTGCGGCCTTGAGCCAGACCCTCGCGGAACAATACGTGGCGCTCGAACTGGCGTCGGGCGCTCTCATCGGGGATTCACAATGAAACGGATCGCGACCGGGTTGGCGGTCGTCTCGGTGGTGGCGGGTTGCTCCACGCCTCCCGTCGAACGTGCCGCACAGCCAGTGGCTGCGGTGCGGACCGTCGAGGTGCGCACGCAGGCACTCGAAGAGACCATCACGGCGTATGGGCAGGTAGAGTTCGATCCGGCTGGGGTCCGCACGCTGTCGGCGACCTTCGAGGCGAAGGTCGGCCAGGTCCATGTCAGCGTCGGTGAGGCGGTGGTGGCAGAACAGCCGGTCGTGACCTTGACCGCCAGCCCGACCACTCGCCTGGAGCTGGATCGGCTCGCGCGAGAGGCGCGCGTCGCGACCGCCGGGCACGAACGGCTGCAGCGTCTCCGGGTGGACGGCCTGGCCTCTGATGCCGAAGTCGCCACGGCTGGCGCCGCCGCCGCGACGGCCGTCGAGGCCAGCGCCAACTTACAACGGTTGACTGAGGGGGGAACGGTCATGCTGAAGGCCCCGGCCCCCGGCGTCATCGACAACCTGCCTGTTTCGTCCGGTGCCCTCGTCGGCGCGGGAGGGCCAGTCGCCCGCATCGGCTCGACCCGCCTGCTCAACGCTCGCCTCGGCATCGAAGTGGAGGATGCTTTGCGCATTCCCGCCCGCGCAGCGATTCGGCTCACGGGGCTTCATCAAAGGGGAGCGGTCGTCGAGGCGCGCGTGACGTCGATCGACCGGCGAGTCGAACCTGGAACGCGTCTGGCCGCGGTCATCGTGTCGCTCCCGCCCGGTGGTCCCTTGCTTCCCGGCGAGGCCCTGAAGGGTGACATCGTCGTCAAGCGGCTGCCAGCCGCCATCGTCGCGCCTCGTACGGCGATGCTGTACAGCGGCGATCAGGCCTACGTGTTTGTCGTGCGCGGCGCCGTCGCCTCGCGACGATTGGTCACGGTGGGCCTCGAGCTGTCGGGTCTGACGCAGCTGACGAGCGGCGTCCAGGTCGGGGAGCGTGTCGTGACGGAAGGTGGTCCGGCACTGTCGGACGGCATCGCGGTCCGCGAGGCGGCGACCTCCCCAACGCCCGTCCAATGAACCGATGGCTTTCGGCTCAGGCCCGGTTCGTCACCGTCGCGTTTGTGCTCCTGGCCTTCGCGGGTGCGGCGGCCGCGTTTCGGCTACCGGTCAGCCTGTTCCCCCACATCGACTTTCCCCGAGTCGTCGTCAGCCTGGATGCTGGAGATCGCCCGGTCGATCAGATGGTCAGTCAGGTGACCCGCCCCGTCGAACAAGCGCTGCGGGCTGCGCCCGGCGTGGTCAACGTACGCTCGACCAGCAGCCGTGGGGCGGCGGAAGTCTCGATGACGTTCGCGTGGGGCGCGGACATGGTCGCGGCGACGCTCCAGGCCGAATCGGCCGTCAACGCCGCCTTGCCGGATCTGCCGCCTGGCACACGGTTTGGTGTCCGGCGCATGGACCCCACGGTCTTTCCCGTCCTTGGCTTTGCGCTGGTGTCGCCCACCCGCGATCCGGTGAGCCTGAAGGACATCGCCCGGTTCCAGCTCGCGCCACTGCTGTCGTCCGTTCAGGGTGTGGCCAGCGTCAGCGTCCTCGGTGGTCAGGAACGGGAATATCAGGTACTGGCCGACCCGGCCCGGTTGCAGGCGTTGGGTCTGTCGATCGAGGACCTGGCCCGCGCGCTGTCTTCGAACAACGTCGTCGTGGCGACCGGCCGACTCGAGGACCGCTATCGCCTGTATCTCGTCCTCGCGGACAATCGTCTGACCGGCGATGACATCGGGCGCACGATCATTCAGACCGGTTCGCGGGGTGTGATTGAGCTCGACGACATCGCCCGGGTCGTCATTAGCGACGTCCCGCAGTGGACCCGGGTGACGTCGCAAGGCCGCGATGCCGTGCTCCTGAACGTGCGCCAGACGCCCGACGCCAACAGTGTGGCCTTGGTACGCGAAGTGCGCCAACGGATCACGGACGCCTCCGGACAGACGCCTTCGGACATCCAGATCGTGACCTACTACGATCAGTCCCAGTTGGTGACCGCCGCGGCGACCAGCGTGCGCGACGCCATCCTCCTGGGCGCCTTCCTTGCGGGCATTGTGCTGTTCGTGTTCCTGCGCAGCCCGCGCTTCATGCTGATCGTCGCGCTGTTGCTGCCGGCCGTCCTCGCGGCGACGAGCCTGGTACTCTCGGCGTTGGGCCTGAGTTTCAACATGATGACCCTCGGTGGCATGGCGGCTGCCGTGGGCCTGGTGGTCGACGACGCGGTCGTCGTCCTCGAGCACCTGATGCGCCGCCTCCAGGAGCACCGGCGCGCGTCGTTGCCCCGCGCCAGTGTCCTTGACGCCGCCGCGGAAATGACACGGCCACTCGCTGGATCGACGTTGGCGACGGTGCTCGTCTTCGTGCCCTTGACCTTCTTGGGGGGCGTCACGGGCGGCTTCTTCAAGGCACTGGCGATCACGATGGCCGCCGCTCTCGCCATTTCGTTCCTGTTCGCCCTCCTGGTCGCGCCAATCCTCGCCGCGAGGTGGGTACAGGACCGGGACGTGGAACAAGCGGAGCGGGGCGGCGCGGTCCTCGATCGGGTTGGCGTTCACTATGACCACGTGATGCGCCGAATCTTGAAGTGGCCTGGTGTACTCGCGATGGTGGTGGGCGTGCTGATGCTCGCAGTCGGAGGCTTTGCCTATACGCGAGTCGGGTCGGGATTCATGCCCAGGATGGATGAAGGGGGATTCATTCTCGACTACTACGCCGCCCCCGGCACCTCGCTGGCCGAAACCGACCGCCTCCTGCGGATGGTGGAAGAGATTCTGCAGAGCATGCCGGACGTCGACAACTACTCACGGCGGACGGGTCTGCAGCTTGGCGGCGGTCTCTCTGAAGCGAATCAGGGCGACTTCTTCGTGCGCCTCAAGGCCCAGGGACGCCGCCCCATCGACGAAATCACCGCAGAGGTCCGCCGTCGCATCGAGGCGACCGTTCCCGGCTTGACGATCGCGACCGCGCAACTGATGGAAGACCTCATCGGTGATTTGACCGCCGTGCCGCAACCGATCGAGGTGAAGTTGCTCGGCGCCGACGCCAGCGCACTGAAATCCGCATCACCGCTGGTGGTCAACGCCCTTCGTGGCATTGCCGGCGTGGTCGAAGTTGACGGCGGGCTTCGAGCCGCGGGGGACGCGCTCGTGATCACCCTCGATCGACCCGCGACAGCGCTCGAGGGACTGGACCCGGAGGCGGTGACCCGACAGTTGGAGATCTTGATCGGTGGCCGGGTGATTGGGCAGATTCAGGAGGGAGACAAACTTGTGGGCATCCGCGTCTGGACCGAGGGCGCGTTGCGCGATCAGGTTGGCGCGCTGGAACAGCTTCCGCTGCGGGCGCCCGATGGCCACACCCTCCCGTTGCGGCGCATCGCCGCTGTGGCCGTGGCCCCGGGACAATCGCAGGTCACCCGCGAGCACCTTCAACCACTCGTGGCGGTGACCGCCAGGCTGGAAGGCCGCGACCTTGGCTCGGCGATGCGCGACGTGTCTCAAGCGGTCTCGCGGCTCACTCTGCCTTCGGGTGTCCGTGTCGAGTATGGCGGCCTGTATGCGGAGCAGCAGAAGTCGTTTCGCGACCTCGCCATCGTCTTCGTGTCGGCGTTGGCCCTCGTCGGCATGCTGTTCCTTTATCTGTTTCGGAACTGGGCAGCCGTCGGCAGCATCGTCGTGACGCTCATCCTCGCGGCGTCCAGCGTGTTCGTGGGGTTGTGGATCACCAGCACCGAACTGAACATCTCGGCGATGATGGGGCTGACGATGGTGATCGGCATCGTGGCCGAGTTGGGCGTCTTCTATCTGGCGGAATTGACGCCAGGCCAGGAGCCGAGCGCCGACGAGTTGATCGCCGCCGGGCGGGCGCGGCTGCGTCCCATTGTCATGTCGGCGCTGATCGCAGTCCTGGCGCTGACGCCGCTGGCGCTGGGGTTGGGTGCCGGCTCCGCCATGCAGAAGCCCCTGGCGATCGCGATTATTACTGGCCTGGTTGCCGGTGTGCCGCTGATCCTGATCTTCGCGCCGGCGCTCTACGCGGCGTTGGGTAGGCATGGCGCGTCGCGATGATTGCCTGGGCATGAGCGCATGAACCTCGATTCGATGGGCATCTACGACGAGGTGCCAGACGTAGAACGGCCGCCAGTTACCAGACTCACGTCGAGCCTGTTGTCGAGCCGACTCTCACCTTTCGGCGCTCAGTTCTCAGTGTCGAGCACTCCGGTGTCAGCTCTCCGTACGCGAGCTGGCAGCCGGAAGCTGGCAGCCGGGCGTTTCCGCTTACACAATCCGCCGCATCACCTCCGCGGTGTCGCTCAGATCCGCGAACACGATCTCCGCGCCCGTGGCGCGCAGCTGCTCGACGCTGAAACCGCCAGTCGCCACCGCGACCGGCACGGCGCCAACGGCGCGCGCGCACGCGACGTCGTGCGGGGTGTCGCCGATGACGACGATGTGCTCCGGCTCGAGGTGCGGGAGGCCGCACCCTACGGCGCGATCGAGCGCGAACGGGACCAGCGCATTCCTGTCCGCGGCGTCGTCGCCATACGCGCCGCAGCGGAAATAGCGCCACAGGTCGAAGTACTCGAGCTTGATGCGGGCGCCAGCTTCGAAGTTGCCGGTGAGGAGACCAAGAAACACGTCGTCTCGTTCCTGCAGGGCATCGAGCAGCGGCCGGATGCCAGGCATGATGCCCTTGGTGCCGCGGCCCGGGAGCTCGATTTCGCGGCGCAAGTGGCCAACGTAGCGCTCGCGGAGATCGCTCAACAGCGGTTCGTCGAGGGCCCGGCCGGCGCGGGCCAGCACATCCGAGAGGATGATGCGGTCGGTGCGTCCCGCGACCTGGATGCCGTCCAGCGCCTCGGTGCCGCCGAGCACCTCCTCGCAGGCGCGGTTCATGGCGCGAAGCCCGGCCGCACCGGTGAGCACCAGGGTTCCGTCGATATCGAAGAGCACGAGCTTACGCATGTGATGGAGTTCTCGGTCCACCCCGTGACGCGAAGTACAATCGCAGGCAGGAGGCTTGGAAATGAAACTGTTGAATGTTCCCGTCGCGGCCGCGATTGTTGCGCTGGCGGGCTCGGTGATGCTGGCCCAGGCGCCCGCACAGACACCCTCGAGCAACACGCCCGCCCCGCCGGCGGCGCAGACCACCCCGCCGAAGACTCCGGCCATCGGCGCGCCGGCCGCTCACGGCGCCGCGCACGCCGTCATCAAGGGTGAAGGCATTACCGGCACCGCCGACTTCGTCGAGCGGGCGCAGGGCACCGGCAGCCTGGTCGAGATCACGGTCACGGCCAGCGGTCTCAAGCCCGGCATGCACGGGGTGCATCTGCACGCCGTCGGCAAGTGCGAGCCGGACTTCGCCGCCGCGGGCGGGCACTTCGATCCCGGCCCGTCGTCCAACCCGGATCCCGACGCCAACCACCCGTTCCACATGGGGGACATCCCGAATCTCCAGGTGGGAGCGAACGGCCGCGGCACGATGAAGATCGTCACCTCGCGGGTGACGCTGTCGGACGGCCCGCTGTCGCTCTTCGACGCCGACGGCAGCGCCATCATCATTCACGGCAATCCCGACCAGGGCATCACCGGCGAGCCGAAGTCGGGCGTCAGCGGCGGGCCGCGCGTCGCCTGCGGCGTGATCGAGAAGAAGTAACGGTTCGAGGCTCCGGGGACGCGGCCGCGGCCGCCCCCGGAGCGTTAACGGAACCACCCGCGCCGGACGGGCTTCAACTGACCGCTGGCCGCCTCCAGCGTCAGGCACCGCTCGGCCGCGACCGCGGCGAAACCGGCATCCATCGAGACCATCACCACCGTCAAGCCCCGCGCCTCCGTGACCCGGCGCACCACCTCGCCGAACTGCTGTCCGGCGGTCCCGGCGAGCAGCGCCGTGGGATGTTCCATGAGCAGCAGTTCCGGATCGAGGGCCACGGCCCGGGCCAGGTGCGCGCGCACCCGAATCTCGGCCGGCACCTGCGCGCACGGCTGCTCGAGCCACGCCGGAGGGATGTCGCACTCCCCGGCCAGCTGCGCGGCGCGCGCCCGCATCGCCGGCGGCAGCGGATCGATCTCGAGCGTCAGCGGCAGCGCCAGGTTCTCCGCCAGCGTCGCACCTTCGAGCAGGACGGCGCGGTCGCAGACGATGCCGTAGCGGTCGAGGGAGGTCAGCCACTCGTCGCCATCGGCGACGTCCGCCGTGCGGCGTCCGAAGACGCGAATCGTGCCCTCGTCCGGCAACGACGCGCCGGTGATCAAGTTGATCAGCGTCTCGGCGGCGGGGGCGTCCAGCCCGGCGATCGACACCCGCTCGCGGCGGGCGACGGTGAGCGACTGGAGGCGGAGAGGGCGCAGGGCCCCATAGGCCTTGGTCACGCCGGAGATGTCGACGACGGGATCGGCGGCTGTCGCGGTCATTGCTAATGGGGGCTAATGGGGGCTGTCGGGGGCTACCGGGGGCGCCGCGCCTCGAGCGCGGCGAGGTCTTCCGCCGCAAGGGTCACCCGTCCGAGCATCGACGGCGGCCGATGGCCGGCATCGCCGTGGAAATCGGAGCCGCCGGACACCGCCAGCCCATGGCGCGCCGCCAGCCGGCGGTAGCGCGCCTCGGTGTCGGCGTCGTGGTCGCTGTGCCGCGCTTCGAGCGCCGCCAGGCCGGCGGCCGCCAGCCCGGGAATCGACTCGTCACGCGCGGTGACTCCCGGGTGCGCCATCGAGACGACACCGCCGGCAGCGGCGACCAGGGCGATGACCTCTGCCGGGGCGGGGCCAATCCTGGGCACGTAGGCCGGGCAGCCGTTGCCGAGCAGCCGGTCGAAGGCGTCGGTGCGATCGCGGGCATGGCCCGCCTCGACGAGGGCGTCAGCCAGCTTCGGGCGTCCGACGCTGCGCCCCGGGGCGTCGGCCGCGGACGCCACCAGCGCGTCGATGTCGATCGACGCCCCCAGGGCGGCCAGCCGGTCGGCGATGGCGCGCAGGCGCCGGAGCCGATCGGCGCGCTGGCGCTCGAGGAGCGCGGTGAGCGCCGCATCGGCCGGATCCACGAAGTAGCCGAGCAGGTGGACGTCGCACCCCTCCGCAATCGCGGTGATCTCGACGCCGGTGATGAGCCGGAGCCCGGCGGCGCGTGCCGCGGCCGACCCCTCCTCCAGTCCGTCGAGGGTGTCGTGATCGGTGATGCTCAGCGTGGTGAGCCCGGCCGCCGCGGCCCGGGCGACGAGCGCCGAGGGGGTGAGGCTGCCGTCCGAGGCGGTGGTATGGAGGTGCAGGTCGATCAAGAGAGGGCCGCCGCCTGCCGCCGCGGCTTGCGCTTGCCGCGCACCGGCCGCCGCCGACGGCGCTGCCGCACCGTGACCGCCCGGTATTCGCGAATCAGCAGGGCGAGATGGGCGCGCTCGACCTCGGCGAACGAGAGGAAGATGCGCTTGCTTTCGGAGTCGTCGAACTGCTCGCCGTAGCGCCGGAAGAACCGGTGCGAGACGCGCTCGCAGCGGATGGCCATCATCAGGCCGTCGCGATCGGCGACGCCATCGGCGAGGCGCTCGGCGCCGGCGGCGAACAGCCCGTTCGCGGCCCCCTTGAAGAAGAGAAACGTCGGCCGCGATTCGAGCTGCGGATCCTGCTGCAGCAGCTCCCGGTAGCGGACCTCGAGCGTCGCCTGCTGCACCCGTTCCTCGTCGCCGAGCTGCTCGAACAGGCGGCGGACCCGCGGGGCGCGGGCCGCGCGCGCGGCGCGGCCGTAGAACTCGAGGCCGCTGCGCTGGGTGGCGATGGCGATGCGCAGCGCGTCGCGGGCGAACACCGTCTCCTCGTCCGTGCCGCCTGCCGGCGCGGCGCGGCCGGTGCGGCACGCCTCGCAGGTGCCGTGGATCTGCAGGACGCTCTGGCGCGCCGCGAAGTTGCGGGCGGCGGCGACCTCCTCGAGCAGCGCCTCGATGTCGGAGCTGAGGAACTCGAACGAGCGGTTGCAGGTCTTGCAGATGAGATGGAAGTGCCGCGGATGGCGGTAGGAGTGCTCGAAGCGGAAGCGGCCCTCACCGAGATCGACCTTGCGCGCGATGCCCGCATCCACCATCCACTGCAGCGTGCGGTAGACCGTGGCCCGGCTGATGGAGGACGCCGGCGGCGGCGACGCATCGGCGGGCAGGGCAAAGCCCTGCGCGTCGCGGCGGAGCAGGTCGACGAGATCGTCGGCCGTCAGATGCCCCTCCTGGCGGAGGAAGACATTGACGATCAAATCGCGTTTGCTGGAGCGTCGGGAGGCCGTCGAACGAAGGGTGCGGTCAGCAGGATCGGGGTTCAAGGCCGGAGCGGCAAACCCTGAATCCCCTGACCGCATCACACCGTTCTAGACGCTGAAGGAAGAGCCGCAGCCGCAGGTCGACTTGGCGTTGGGGTTCTTGATCGTGAACCCGCCGCCGGTGACGTTGTCGACGAAATCGACTTCCGCGCCCTTCAGGTAGCGGGCGCTGATCGGATCGACGAGCAGCTTGACGCCATTGGCTTCGATGACGGCGTCGGTCGACGCGTCCCCTTCGCCTTCGTCAATCATGAGCCCGTACTGGAAACCGGAGCAGCCGCCGCCCTGCACGAAGACGCGCAGCCCGGCGTCGGTCTTGTTCTCTTCAGTCAGCAGTTCCGAAATCTTGGTGGCCGCTGACGGTGTGACATTGATGAGCATTGGTCTGATTCTCCCGAGAGCCTGTGACGATTCTATTATACCGGGTCCGGGCTGAGGGCATACAACCGAACCGACGCCCGGAGGGGACGTCAGGACAAACTAAGCCTCTGCAGGGGTTTAGACGCCTGGTTGCGGGCGCTTGTCTCCGGGGACCGGGCGAACGATACTGAGACCGGAACCATGAACATCCACTATCCGCCTGCCGCCCGCCTCGCCGACACCCTGGTCAGCGATCGAATCGCCTCACGAATCTGGAGCCGGGACATCGGGGTCTGGGGCGCGTCGCCGAGCTCCGCGGACGCCAAATCGATTGACACACGGCTCGGCTGGCTCGACGTGCCGGCGACCATGGCGCCCGAGCTCGACCGGGTCGTCGCGCTGGCCGAGGCGGTCAAATCGGAAGGCATCGCCTCCGTCTACCTGCTCGGTATGGGCGGCAGCAGCCTCTGCGCCGAAGTGTTCCGCCAGGTGCTGGGGGTCGCCAGCGGCTACCCCGAGCTGGTCGTGCTCGACACCACGGACGAGCGCACCCTGGTACAGGTTGCCGCCCGGCTCGAGCCGCACGCGGCGATGTTCCTGGTCTCGAGCAAGAGCGGCGGAACGGTCGAGGTCGCGTCGATGGAGCGCTTCTTCTGGGGCCGGATGTCACCGGCGCTCGGCGAGGCCACCGGCCGGCACTTCATCGCCGTCACCGACCCCGGCACGGCGCTGTTCCAGCTCGCGACCTCGAAGCGGTACCGCGACGTGTTCGTCAACCCGCCTGATATCGGCGGGCGGTTTTCGGCGCTCTCGCTCTTCGGCCTGGTGCCGGCCGCGCTCATCGGCGCCCCGGTCCGCGACCTGATCGCCGGCGCCGCCGCCATGGCCGAGGGCTGCCGCCAGGACAATCACGCCAACGCCGGCCTCGAGCTGGGCGCCTTCATCGGCGCCGCCGTCAGCGAGGGACGGGACAAGTTGACGCTCGCGCTGTCGCCGCGGCTGGCCTCGCTCGGGCTCTGGATCGAACAGCTGGTGGCGGAGAGCACCGGGAAACATCAGACCGGGGCGCTGCCGGTGGTGGACGAGCCGCTCGGGCGCCCCGACGCATACGGCGCCGACCGCGCCTTCGTGGCCATTGCCACCGAGGTGGACGCCCCCGACGCCGCGCGTCTCGACGCGCTCGAAGCCGCCGGGCACCCGGTGCTCCGCCTGACCACCCGCATCGACAGCCTCGGCGCCGAGTTCTTCCGCTGGGAATTCGCCACCGCGGTCGCCGGCGCGGCCCTCGGGATCAATCCCTTCGACGAACCCAACGTCTCCGAGGCCAAGGACAAGACCAGGGCGCTGCTGGCGTCATTCGCGTCGGCCGGCAGCCTCCCCGAGGCGGCTCCGGCCGCGGCAGACGATCGGGTGGCGGTGTTCAGCAGCCGCTTCGCCGCGGCCACCCCCTCGGCGGTCGTCCGCTCGGCCGTCGACTCGCTCAACCCCGGCGAC
Source organism: Acidobacteriota bacterium (assembly GCA_039933435.1). GTDB lineage: Bacteria > Acidobacteriota > Vicinamibacteria > Vicinamibacterales > 2-12-FULL-66-21 > JALZOC01. Next base: position 29,335 of record JBDTOB010000003.1, read on the forward strand.
TACGTGGCGTTTCTCTCCTACCTGCCGGCGGACGGCGACGTCGCCTCGGCCGTCGGCGAGGTGCGCGAGGCGATTCGCGCGCGCACCCACGCCGCCAGCACCTTCGGGGTCGGGCCGCGCTATCTCCACTCCACCGGCCAGTACCACAAAGGGGGGCCGAACAAGGCGCTGGCGTTCGTGATCACGGCGGACGACGGCAGCTCGACCGCGATTCCGGAGGCGGGGTATTCGTTCTCGGTGCTGAAGCGGGCGCAGGCGCTGGGAGATGTGGAGACGCTCGACGCCCACGGCCGGCGCACCGTGCGCATCCACATCAAGGATGCGGGGCGCGCCGCCCAGACCATCGAACAGCTGTTCGCGGACGCGCTGCGCTGACGACGCGGCGGCCGCCGCGGCACCTTACCGCGGTGGCGGTCAGCGCAACGTTTCGAGAATGTCGCCCGACGCCTGCTCGACGTCCTTGTGCAGGCTGTTGCCGTGGGCGTCCATCGTCACAATCGCCGGAAAGTCGCGCACCTCGAGGTGCCACATCGCTTCCGGCGTGCCGAACTCCATCAGCGACACGCCCGCCACCGCCTCGATGCAGCGCGCGTAGAACTGTGCCGCGCCGCCGACGGCGTTGAGATAGACCGCCCCCGAGGCCTGCAGGCCGGCGAGCGTCTTCGGCCCCATGCCCCCCTTGCCGATCACCACCCGGACGCCGTAGCGCTCGAGGATCTCCGCCTGGTACGGCTCCTCGCGGATGCTGGTGGTCGGGCCGGCGGCGGTGACGCGCCAGCCGTCGCCGTCCCTGGCGACCACCGGTCCGCAGTGATAGAGGACGCCGCCCGCGAGATCCACCGGCGGCTCGTGCTTCATCAGGTGGGCGTGCACCGCATCGCGGCCGGTGAACATCCGGCCGGAGATCAGCACGACGTCGCCGACCTTGAGCGCGCGCACCGAGGCCTCGGAGATCGGCGCCTGCAGCGGGATTTCGCGGCCGGTCTTCGGGAACCCTGCGGCGACGACCGCAGGATCGAGCATCGGCACCGACGGGGTGGTGCCCTCGCGGTAGAGCCATTCGCTGATCGCGCCGGTGGCGGCGTCGAGACGCACGCCGAGACGCCGGAACGCCCAGCAGTCGTAGGCCACCGAGACGAAGAAGCTGGCGGGGAGGCGGTTGAGCGCGCCGATCTTGCAGCCGATGAGCGAGGTCTGACCGCTGAAGCCCATCGGGCCGACGCTCAGCTTGTTGGCCTCTTCCATCACCGCCGATTCGATGGCGGCGAGCCGGGGGTCGCCGTTGGTGTCGTCGAGCGTCCGGAACAACTGCTCCTTGGCGTGCAGGTAGCCGGAGGTGCGATCCCCCCCCACGCAGACGCCGACCGCCCCGGGACTGCAGCCCTTGCCCTGCGCCTTCCAGACGGCGTGAAGAATGCATTTCCGCACCCCTTCGAGGGAGCGGTCGGCGCGGCCGAGATGATCGAGCTCGGCCGGCAGGGCGTACTGCGCGTTGGTATTTTCGCAGCCGCCTCCCTTGAGGATCAGCTTCACCTCGATGTCCGGCTCGTCCCACTGATCGAAGTGGATGATCGGCGTGCCTGGACCGAGGTTGTTGCCGGAGTTTTCTCCGG
>JBDTOB010000004.1:0-30302 GCA_039933435.1 Acidobacteriota bacterium
CGGCGCGCGCTCCGACCGTCACGGCCAGAGCCGCCGCCAGAACGGCCACGCGTCGCACTGAGATCGTAAGGTCCGACATATCGCCATGCTCCCTGACTGCGGCTGAAGAGTATCCGAAACGGAGAGAAAGATGAACAGACGATCGCTGCTGGCGCCCGAGACGCGGCAACGGATCTCTGATCCCGTGCTGGCGCTACTCGGCTTTGGGACCGTTGGACGCTGTTCGTCCTGATCGTCAGTCGGCTGGCGTCGACCAGGCGGTGGCGGATCGTTTTCTGCTGCCGGATGACGCCGCGCGATATGTCCGCGAGGCGGAGGCGAGCAAGGTGCTCGAGGGGGCACAGCCGGCCGCTTCCGCAGTCTCTGCGTGCGAGGCCCGGGGGTGTGAGCACCAGAAGGAGAAGGGTCCCCTCAGGTCGGGTGTCGGCGGCTCGATCGATTTATTAGGATATTACCCCGTCGCTCGATCGCGCTGATACCTTCGATCGACATGTATGCCCATCCTAAGAACTATTCGATTGTGAGTCCGAGGATCGGGAGCCGTCTCGTTCAGTCCCTCCTCCCTCTTTGAGCCGCCACGGAGCATAGCCAGACTCACCCACCGCATGCAATAACCACATGCGTGTCTCACCTCAACGTTCTGGTCGTCGTCACGGCTCCCGACACGAAGGCCGCGGTCATCGCCGAGTGCGTTGCCGCGCGCTCCGACATGACCCTCCTTGGCGGCCGCATCACGACCGTCGACGAGGTTGACGCCATCCTCGCTGACTCGTCGCTGGTTCATGTCGCCGCCGTCGTTGTCGGCGATTCGACCGTGACGCGGGGAATGGCTGAACGCTGGGTTGCAGCGCGGGCTGATATCGTGGCGATGCTCGTCGACCTCGTGGACGACGTGATTCGCATCCAGGGCATCACACTGCGCGACCCGCGCCTGGATGCTCTGCTCACCACTCTTCACGACATCTTCGATCGCGTCGGGCCCGAAGCGACCGACCGCGTGGTCCGCGTCGACCTGGGCGCCCCCAGCGGAGATGAGCTGGTCACCCCAGAGGTGCAAGCTTCTCCGGGCCGCCCGCTGCTCGATGCCGCCATCAACTGGCTGCATCATCTGCTGCGCGATGCCGTCGCTCGCGTGCCGTCCGACAACGGCGACGTGCACGGCCTGTCGGTCACTAAGACGACGCTCCTACAGGCACTCGAGGCGCCCCTGCTGCGCACCCCGGATGACGGGGTCGCAGGCGCGGACGAGGCATCGCGTGTCCTGGACGCCGTGCGCGCCGCCGCGTTCGAGCACCCGGACGAGCACTGTGAGCCACTTGCCGTCGCGCTACGCGCGTTCAAGCTACGCCCGGTTGAGCTGCGTCTGCTGGTCCTGGCGCTCGCACCCGAAGTCGACTTCCGCTTCCAGCGCTGTTTCGGCTTTCTGCTCGACGAGATGGGGCGCCGCGTCGGGACCTTCGCGTTATATGCGGCACTGCTCGACGCCAATGCGACCCTCCGCGACGACCTCGCCGGCAGCAGGTCGCTCGATCGCTGGCTCGTCTTCGATGCGCCGCTCGGCCAGCGGCCGCCGGCGGACGAGGCGCTGCGCGTCGATCCGTTCCTGGCGCGCTGGCTGCTCGGCGAGAGCCGCGCGCTGGACGACGATCCACGCCTGCGGCGGGTGATGCGGCCGGACCCCTGGCCTGGTGCGGCGCTGCTTTCTCGCCGGGACGATCGCTCCCGCGCCGACGAACTCCTGCGCCAGCTGCCCCGGGGCGGCAAGACGCAGTGGCTCGTCCTCAATGGTGCCGACCCGGCCGGCTGGCGGGCGCTCGTCGAGCTCGGCGCCAGCGCCGCCCACGCCACACCGATCCGCGTCGAGGCGGCCCGGCTCCACGGCCTCGATCTGATCGACATCGACGACACCGCCCGTCGCCTCGTGCGCAACGCGCTCTGCACCGGCCGGCCGCTCGTCGTCGACACGGTCAAGGCGGAGTCGCTCGAAGGGCACGATGAGTGGCTGGCACGATTCGTCGGCAGCCTGAGCCGCGCCGGAGGCCGGGTCGTCGCCATCTGCGCCGACGAGGCCAGCGCCGTAACCGACATCGGCGCGGTGCCGTTCGCGCTGGGTCACGAAGAAGCATTGTCGCGCGAAGCGCGCGCCGCCGCGATGCGTCGTGCCGCGGAAGGCGCCGATGTCTTCCTCTCGAGCCACGCCGCCGCGGCGATGGCCAACCGATTTCCGCTGCACGTCGATGCGCTGGAAGAAGCGATGCGCCTCGCTCAGAGCCGTCCGCTCGATTACCGGCAGGACGACCCGCGCCTCGCTCGCTTCACCACCGCCTGCAAGGCGCTGAGCGCGCGCGGCCTGTCGCACCTCGCCGGCAGGCTCGATCCGACTGTCGATCTCGACGACCTGGTGCTGCCGGCGGATCGTAAGAACCAGCTGATCGAAATCATCGACAACGTGCGCCTGGCGCACGTCGTCCTCGACGACTGGAAGTTCGGCGAGCGCCTGCCCTACGGCCGCGGCGTCACGGCCTTGTTCTACGGCGCCAGCGGTACCGGCAAGACGATGGGGGCGATGGCGGTTGCTCGCCGTCTCGACATCGAAATGCTGCACCTGGACCTCTCCCGGGTGGTCAGCAAGTTCATCGGCGATACCGAAAAGCACATCGACCGCGTTTTCAGCGATGCCGAGCGCACCGGCGCCGTGATCCTGATCGACGAAGCCGACGCGCTCTTCGGCAAGCGTAGCGAAGTGAAGGACGCGCACGACAGGTTCGCCAATATCGAAGTCGCGTTCATCCTGATGCGCCTCGACGCCTTCAGCGGCCTGGCCATACTGACGTCCAACATGCGCCAGTCGCTGGATCCCGCCTTCATCCGCCGGCTCCGCTTCATCGTCGAGTTCCCGAAGCCCGACGTCGGCGCGCGCGAGCAGATCTGGCGGCAGTGCCTGCCGCCTGGCACCTACACGATCGCCGACGCTGTGTTTCGCCAGCTGGCGCGCAAGGTGGATGTGACCGGTGGCCACATCCGGCAGATCACCCTGCGCGCCGCGTTCCTGGCGGCGGCCGCCGGCACGCTGATCGGCGTCGAACACATCGTCCAGGCGACGCGCGCGGAGCTGGCCAAGCTGGGGCTGCCGGCGATCGATCTCGATCTCGGAAAGGTCAAGGCGGCATGAACGCCGACGCCGTCTTCCGCGTCACCACCGCGCTGCGCGGTCGCCTCGAGAGTGCGCTGGCCACGTCGGGGGTGCCGGGAACCGTGTTCGTTGGTCCGCTCGACGATCCGGATGTGAGCGGCGCGGCGCTCATCCTCTTCCTCTACCGGGTGGTGCCGAGCGCGACGCTGCGCAATCGCGAGCACCGGGTGCCGACGGCGGGCACGCCGCCCGTGCTGGTGTTCCGCAACTCGATGCCGCTCGACCTGTTCTTCCTGATCACCGTCGGCTCGATTCCCGGCTCGAGCGAAGAGGCGCCGCTGCGCGCGCTCGGCTACGTCATTCAATCGTTGCAGCTCGAGCCCGACCTGACGGGCGCCGGCGTCAATCACGAAGCGGTGCACGTCACGTTCGAGACGCTGACGACCGAAGAGGCGAGCCGCATCTGGGCGCTGTTCCCGGCGGCCAACTATCGGACCTCGGTCGCGTATCTGGCCTCGCCGGTCTGGATCGATCCGGCGCAGCCCGAGGTCACGGCCGCGCGGGTCCTTCAGGACGACCTGCTGGCCGGGGCCGGGGCGTCGAGGCAGACGTCATGACGCGCGCCTTCGAACTCCAGGCGCCGCCCGAACTCGGATATCGGCGCAAGGCCCTATTCGCCCTCGAGCTGCTCGACCCGGTCACGCTCGAGCGCATCACCGACGGCGTCGAGGTCAAGGCCGACGGCCTCGCGGGTGTGCCGCGAGTCAATTCGGGCGGACTGTTCGTCTGGCTCGACGAGGACGCGAGCGGCCTCCAGAGTGTCGCCATCAATCCGATGCAGCAGCCGTATGACGCGGTGCTGCTGGCGCGGGGCGATCTTACCCTGCCGCCGTCGCCTTCGCCACTGACCACGATCGAGCTGCCGCCGCGTGTCGACTATCCGCTGCCTCCGGGCATCACGGCGGCGCGCGGCACTCTGAACGAAGACTCGGGCACGCCGGCGACGCCCGTCACCGGCGCCTCGATCGAGCTGCGCTGGCTGGACGACGACGGCGTGATGTGGCACCAGGGACGTCCGGTATCGCGCACCAATGCCGGCGGCGACTTCCTCGCCATCCTGCGTCTGTCGCCAGCCGACATCCCGCAACTCGATTCCGCCGGGCGCCTGACGGTGCGGCTGCAGGTCACGCGCGGCTCGGATGAACGTCGATCGCTGGAATTCAAGCTTCCGCAAGGTCGCGTCGCGGACCCGTCGACCTCGAGCGTGCTGATTGCCGCGTGGAATGACCTGCAGCCCTGAGTCCGCGAAGAGGAGAGGAACGCCATGATCGAGCAGAAGCGGCCGCACGATTGTCCGCCGAAGCCGGAGACCCCGGCCGACCAGCCGAATCCGCCAGGCGATGGCAAGGCCTGCGGCGACTTCCCGACGGCGACGCCGCCAGCCGTCGCCGATCCGGAGAAGTGTCCCGACTCCGACTGCACGTGCTGCCCGCCCACCCCGGGGACGACCGCGAACTGTCTCGAGGATCTGATTGCGGCGCAGACCGCGTCGATTGCCGCGGCCCAGAACGCCGCGACCTTCAAGGATGCGCTGGCCAAGCTGCTCGACAGCGCGAAGAAGGCCAGCCAGGACTACACGCGGGACAAATACGACAGCCTGCTCAAGCAATGGGTCGACGAGGACGCAGCCATCGCCGAGCTGCTGCGTCGTCTCGAGTGCTGCGTCGAATGCTGGAAGTGCGTGATCGAGTGCCATATCTGTCCGCTGATCAACCAGGTGGTGATGGCTGAGCGCTGGCTCTACAAGGAGGGCCTGCCAGCCACCGCCAACAACCTGTACGACCTGCTGAACTGGCACACGCGCAACCGGGAAGCGGCGGAGCGCACGTTCAACCGCATCAAGGCGGTCATCGACGTGTGGGCAACGCCGGCCAAGACCATCGACGCGGCGCTGGCCGCCAACAAGGGGCTGATCAAATCGGCGGGCGACCTGCTCACCACCGATCCGGGCAAGGCGGTCTACGACGTATTCTTCAAACTCGTGCCGCTGCATCTGGCCATCGCTCCTCCGGCCAGCTCGGGGACGACGACCAGCATCGACAAGCGTTTCACCGAGTTCTGCGGCTGCGACACCGGCACGCCGGACGATTGCTGCGGCCCGGACGTCGGCCTGCTGAGCGTGCGCAAGCGGATCACGGGCCCGCAGCCCTACCTGATCGATCCCAACAGCTACTTCACGCTGATCTGCTGCCTGGTGCAGAAGCGCTACGCGCCGGCGCGCGACGAGCTCGGCAAGGCCGACGCCGCACTGACCACGGTCACCAACCTCATCGCCAAGCAGAAAATGCTGATCGACGGCATCAAGGACTTCGAGAAGACCGCGCGGCCAACGGTGCCGTCGCAAGTCAACTGCTGCAATTACGAATGCGACGACAGCCCGACGTCCACCTCGACGTCGACGGCGCGCTGACCTGAGGCTGGAGAACCGCCATGGCTGAGTATCTGCATCCCGGCGTCTATATCGAGGAAATCGAGCGTGGCCCGCGGCCAATCGAGGGCGTGCCGACCAGCACCGCCGCGTTTCTCGGCGAGGCCGAGCGCGGGCCGATCACGCCGCGCGTGGTCACCAGCTATAAGGAGTATCAGCGCTGGTTTGGCGACGTCTTCGACCAGACCAGGTTCCTGCCCTACGCCGCCAACGGCTTCTTCGAGAACGGCGGCCGTCGCGCCTACATCTGCCGCATCGTCGGCGACGCGTCGGTGACGGCCGAGGCGGCATTCGGCGACTTCATCGTCCGGGCCGCGGGCCCGGGGGGCTTCGGCAACCGCGTGTTCGCCAGGATCAGTGACGGCACGACGAAGAAGGCCGACGGGACGAGCGTCGGCTTCCGACTGCAGCTCGCTTATTGGAGCGGCGAGGTGCCGGCCGTGGACCCGTTCAGCCCGGAGGGACGCCGGACGCTGCCCCGTCCGGCGATCGCCGAGGACTTCGACGATCTGGTCACCGACGAGTCGTCGCCCGATTACTACGGCAAGCGGGTGCCGTTCGTCGATCTCGACAAGGGGGACGCCAACCAGGGATCCGAAAGCTCGGCGCTGGGCATGCTCGTCCGCAACGCCGGCGTCGATCCGGCAAGCCGCCCGGCCAACGCGGGCGCGTTGCTCCAGAACGGCGCCGACGACGAGGTGGTCATCGGCGTCGACGACTACAACGGCGCCATCCGTGGGGGCCGGCGGACCGAGCAGGGCCTGGCCGCGCTCGAGAAGGATCCGTACCGCGACGTCGCGCTGGTCTACGCGCCCAACGTGACCACCGACATCGCCCACGCCGTCATCACGCACTGCGAGAACATGCGCTTCCGCTTCGCGGTGGTCGATGCCGACAAGGGGCAGAACGACGCCGGCTCGATCGATCCCCGCAGCACCATCACCGACACCGAATACGCCTCGTTCTACTACCCGTGGCTCGTCGTCTCCGACCCGCGCACCGGCGCGCGTAAGCTGGTGCCGCCCGGCGGCTACGTGCTCGGCGTCTACGCGCGGTCAGATAACGAGCGCGGAGTGTTCAAGGCACCGGCCAATGAGATCGTGCGCGGCGCGCTGGCGCTCGAGTACGACATCACCGACCAGGTTCAGGACGTTCTGAACCCGAAGGGGGTCAACGCCATCCGCAGCTTCCCGGGCCGCGGCATTCGAGTGTGGGGGGCGAGGACGATGAGCTCGAACGCGTTGTGGAAGTACAACAGCGTCCGCCGCCTCTTCATCTTCCTCGAACGATCAATCTACGAGGGGACGCAATGGGTCGTCTTCGAGCCGAACGACGACAGGCTGTGGGCTCGCGTCATCGACACCATCCGCCTGTTCCTGCGGTCGCAGTGGCGGCTCGGCGCGCTGTTCGGTCGCACCGAGCAGGAGGCGTTCTTCATCACCTGCGACCGCACCACCATGACCCAGGACGACATCCTGAACGGCCGGCTCATCTGCGAGATCGGCATCGCCCCCGTCCGCCCGGCCGAGTTCGTGGTGTTCCGGATCTTCCAGAACACCGCCGAGGCCCAACGCTAGGAGCTCGCCATGGCACGCATCGATCCGCTCCGCAATTTCCGCTACCGGCTGGAGATCGACAGCATCGCGCAGGCCGGCTTCAGTGAGGTGATGATCGCCGAAACCACCATCGATGCCGTCGACTACCGCGAGGGCAGCGACCCGCCGCACGTTCGCAAGCTGAGCGGGCTCACCAAGTACGGAAACATCACCCTGAAGTGGGGTCTCACCGTCGGCGGCACCGCCATGGACCTGTTCCGCTGGCACGCCGACGTCTCCGCCGGCCAGGTCAAGGACAAGCGCAAGAAGGTGGTCATCGTCGTCCAGGACGAGGCCGGCCAGGACGCCGCCCGTTGGGTGGTCAGCGATGCGTGGCCGGTCAAGTACGACCCGGGCGACATGAAGGGCACCGGCAACGAGGTGCTGATCGAGCTGCTCGAGCTCGTCAACGAAGGCATCGAGCGGGTGAACTAGGAGGATCGCGATGGGCATCAACCAGGCCGGCTTCCAGACCGAGATTGAATTCGAGCTGCCGAAGGGCTTCGTCGACGAGACCGGCGCGCTGCAGCGTCAGGGGACGATGCGCCTGGCGACGGCCGCCGACGAAATCCTGCCGCTTCGCGATCCGCGCGTCCAGCAGAACGAGGCCTACCTCGCGGTCATCGTCCTGGCGCGGGTGATCACGCGCCTCGGGTCGCTGGCCGACGTGCACACCGGCACCATCGAGGGGCTCTACGCCTCCGACTTCGCCTACCTGCAGCGGCTCTACGAGCGCGTCAACGCGCTGGACGACGAAGCGCAGGCGGAGCGGCCGCGGGCAGCGGCGGCCACACCGCTGCGGAGGGTTGCCGTGGGGGAAGCATGAGGGCCTATCCCGTGCACTCGCTGTACGAGGAGATGGCCTTCATCGCGCACCACCTGCACTGGTCGCACGACGACCTGATGCGGCTCGACCATCGCGAGCGCCGTCGCTGGTGCCGCGAGGTCTCGGCGATCAACCGGACGCTCGACGGCGCGCCGGCCAACCCGTTTGACGTGTGAGGCAATAGAACGATGCGCCACGACCCGCTGCGCGGCTTCCGCTTCGTCCTCGAGATCGACGAGATCGCGAGCGGCGCCTTCACGCGCGTGAAGGGCATTTCACGCGAGGTCAAGTTCGAGTCGTACCGCGAGGGCGGAGTCATCGAGTACGAGCACAAGCTGATCACCCAGGTGTCGTTTCCGGTGCTGGTGCTCGAGCGCGGCCTGGCGCTCGACGACCTGTGGCAGTGGGCGCAGGCTGTCGCCGACGGCGAGGTGAAGCGCAAGACGATCCGCATCCGTCTGCAGGATGAAGCCGGCGACAAGTCGTGGGCCTGGCAAGTCCAGGACGCGCTCCCGGTGAAGTGGTCGTCGTCCGATCTGGACGCGCAGAACTCACCGGTGGTGATGGAGAGCCTGGAGCTGGCGCATCACGGCCTGAGGAAGGCGACATGAGAACGGTGAAGCCGAGGGCACGTAAACGACTGTCGTTTACCGCTCGCCTGGCGGCTGCCGCGTTCGCACCCGGGCGCGGCGGCCAAAGGATTCGTGCGCCGCGGCGGATGCGGCTGCGCTGGCGGGCGCGGGCTCTCCGCGGTCCAGAGCCGCGCGCCACCGGACCGCGGTGGTCGGTCCGGCAGGCGTGGCACCAGCACCTCCACCTGCATGTCGGCGTCATTGCGGAGGCAAGACGGCGCGTCTCTGCCGCACCGGCGCGCGGAGCCGACCTGTTCCGCGATCGTGCATTCACCACGCGCGAACGGCTGGAGCGCCTGCGCACTTCGGCCTCCCGCACCGAGCGAGTGTGGCAGCGGACGTGCTTCTGCCCCGGCCGGGTGCCGTTGACGGCGCGCCGGCTCACCGAGCAGCGGCGGCAGGAGAGCAGCGGCGCGGGGCCAGCCCGCGGCGCCAGCGGGCTCATGCCAGGAGCACCGCGTGTAGCGTGGCGCGGGCCGTCCGGAAGTGTCGTCATTGGGCGGTCGGGGACGTCGGGAGCGGGGTGGACCACACCCACCCATGCCGCTGCGCGCCGACGGCCGCCGCCGGGTGAGCTCGCTGTTCACCGCCCGCAGCTCCACCTCGGGATGAAGGCGCCCGCATCGGCGGCGGCCACCGATATCTCGATCCCGGCGCCTAATCCTCGCCGCCCCGTGCCGCTCGTCTGGCGCGCCGTGGGGGCCGAGAGCAGCCGCGTCTCCGCATCGTCCGGCCGCTCGATTGAGTCCGTGTCGGCGCCGCCCGCGTCCTCGACGCGCCCCACCGCCGGGCCGTCACCCCAGGCGGCCGCCGACGCGGCGCCCGCCCGGCCGCCCGTCCGCACCTCGGACTTCGAACCTGGTGTCCTGGATCGGCTGACCGACGACGTGATTCGCCGGGTTGAGCGCCGGGTGCGCATCGAGCGCGAGCGGCGCGGATTGTGAGGCGGCCATGGCCACACCGCAGCTGAAAAAGGCGACCATCACCGTCCTCGACGGTTCGGACAAGGGCCACGTCATCGCCGTCCTGTTCAACCCCACCGAGTACACGTTCGAGCGGACCAACTCATACAAGGCCACGGCGGTGCCGGGCCTCGGCTCGCCGCTCCTGCAGTTCGTCAACGGCGAGACGGCGCAGCTCAGCATGGAGCTGTTCCTCGACGACTACACCGACCCGCAGGGGCCGACCTCGCAGCTGGCGCGGGAGAACGAGCCGCTGGTGACCCGGCTGCTCGCCCTGACCAGGCTGCTGGACATCGACCGCGACCTGCACGCGCCGCCACCGGTCCGCTTCAACTGGGGGCCGATGGAGTTCTCGGCGGTCATCGACAAGATCGGCCGCAAAGTCACGATGTTCCATCCCGACGGCACGCCGGCCCGAGTGTCGTTGTCGATGGCGTTCAAGGAATACAGGACGCTGCGGCAGCAGCTCGAGGACCCGCGCCGGGAATCCGCCGACAAGACCAAGCGCCGCGTCGTCGTCGGCCACGAGGCGCTGTGGCTGATCGCGGCACGCGAGTACGACAACGCCAACGAGTGGGTACGGATCGCCGCGGCCAACGACCTGGACGACCCGCGCGAAATAGCCGCCGGCGACTGGCTGCAGCTGCCACCAATCGAGCACCCCGATGGAACTGGCAACGTTCGCTGACACCTACGCCAACTTCTATGCGCCGGCGTTCGCGGTCCGCCTGGGCCGCAACGACCTGCAGCGCGATCTGCTGCTCGCCATCAGCCAGATCGAGATCGACCTCGCCCTCGGCGCAGCGGCGCATTTCACCTTCACCGTGACCGACTGCTACAGCCCCAAGCTGCACGCGTTCCAGACCGGCCGCGGCGACGACGTGCTGGGCCTGCTGCGGTTCGGCACCGAGGTCGAGGTGTGCATGGGCTACGGCGATGCCAGAACGACGCCCACCATGGCGAAGGGGCTGATTACCGAAATCACGACCAACTTCCCGGACGCCGCCCCGCCCGAGCTCACCGTGTCCGGCTACGACAGCGGCTTCCCGCTGACCATCGGCAAGAATTCGCGCACCTGGACCAAGCAGCGCGACAGCGACGCGGTGCACGAGATCGCCAGCTTCAACAACCTCGACGCGGTGGTCGAGACGACGGACGAGAAGCTGCCGCAAATCGAGCAGAACCAGGAGAGCGACTGGGAGTTCCTGAAGAAGCTCGCCGATCGCAACCACTTCGAGCTCTACGTGGACGAGCGCAAGACGCTGCACTTCGCGCACCCCAACGACAAGGCGACCGCCATCGTCAAGCTGAAGTACGGCGAAGGCCTTCTCAGCTTCAAGCCAGAGGCGAACCTGGCCGGCCAGGTGTCGCAGGTCGAGGTCTACGGCTGGGACCCGAAGACGAAGAAGCCGATCGTCGGCCGGGCGGCAGCCGGTGAAGAATCGGGCTTGAGCGGCAAGAGCGCCGGCCAGCGCCTGAACGCCTTCGTCCGCGACCCCTCGAAGAAGCCGACGCTGCGCCTGCGCCAGCCGGTGTTCACGCAGTCGGAGGCCGACAGCCGCGCCAAGGCCGCGCTCAACGAGCGCGCCAAGCAGTTTCTCACCGGCGAAGGCGAGACCATCGGCTTGCCGGAGATCCGCCCCGATCGCAACGTCGAGCTCGCCAACCTCGGCGCACCGTTTTCCAAGACGTATTACATCCAGCAGGCCACCCACAAGATCGACTCGAGCGGCTATCGAACACGTTTCAAAGTGAAGGAGACCGGGCTGTGAACCTCACCGTCGATCAGGCGCCGCGGGAGACCGCGCACGAGGCCGGCGGCTACGTCAAGGGCGTGGCCGTGGCCATCGTGACGCAGAACCAGGACGACCAGGGCCTGGGCCGCGTCAAGGTGCGCTTCCCGTGGCACGAGAAGACCGCCGAGAGTTACTGGGCGCGGCTGGCCACGCCGATGGCCGGCAAGGACCGCGGCCTGGTCACCATCCCCGAGGTCGGCGACGAAGTGCTCGTCGCGTTCGAGCGCGAGGATCTGCGCTTCCCGTTCGTGCTTGGCGCATTGTGGAACGGCAAGGACAAGCCGCCGTTCGACAACAACGACGGCAAGAACGACAAGCGCCTCTTCAAGTCGCGCAAGGGCCACACGCTGCTGTTTGACGACGGCAGTAAGGGCATCGTCGAGCTCAGGCACGAGCGGGGCCGCATGGTGACCTTCGACGACGACGGCTTCGTGGTGCAGGACGAGAAGGGGAACACGGTGAAAGTCGACAGCGGCAGCGGCGCGATGACCATCGAGGCCAAGGGCGAGCTGACGATCAAGGCGATGAAGATCACGCTGCAGGCCAACTCGTCGATCGACATCAAGGCCAGCGCCACCGCCACCATCCAGGCGGGGTTGGTGCGAATCAACTGAGGACGCCATGGGTCAGCCGGCCGCGCGCATCGGCGATCGGACGAGCCACGGGACGCCGCTGGCTCCAGGGCCCGGTTGCCCGACGGTGCTGATCGGCAGCCAGCCGGCGTGGCGCACGACTGCCGACGCGCACGTGTGCCCGTTGTCAGATGGGCCGAAGCCCCACGGCGGCGGCATGGTCGCGGTGGGCAGCATGACCGTGCTGATCGGCGGCCTGCCGGCGGCGCGGATGGGCGACATGGTCGTGGAGGCGGGGCCGCCGAACGCCATTCTGGCCGGCGAGGCCACGGTGCTGATCGGATGACTGACGACCCTCGCACCAACGATTGCAAGGACTTCCTCGGCCGCGGCTGGGCAATGCCGGTCGAGCTCGATCCGCGTACCGGCCTGGTGGCGCGGGCCGAGCACGAGAACGATATCCGCCAGTCGATCCTGATCATCCTCGAGACCTCGCCGGGCGAGCGCGTGATGCGGCCGAACTTCGGCTGCGGCATCCACCAGATGGCGTTCACCGCGCTCGACAGCACCACGATGCAGCAGATCCGTTCTACCGTGAGCGAGGCGCTGCGCCGCTGCGAGGCCCGCATCGACGTGCTCAACGTCAACGTCGACGATGCGGCCAGCAGCCAGGGGCAGCTGCTGATCGAGCTCGAGTACCGGGTTCGCAAGACCAACCAGGTGGGCAACCTGGTGTTCCCGTTCTACTTCCGCGAGGGCGGCCGGCCATGACCGGGCCCGTCGCGCCGCGCCTCGACCCGCGCCGCAAAGACGAGTTCGCGGCGGAGCTGCAGCGGCGGGCGCGCGCCTGGATCCCGTCGTGGGACCTGGCCAACGCAGACGGCGACTTCGGGCACGCGCTGCTCGACATCGCGGCGCGGTTCAGCGCCGAGGTCGCCGAGCGGCTCGACGGCGCCGGCGAGAAGATGCGTCGCGGCTTCCTCGACTGGCTCGCCGTGCGCGGCGCCGCGGCGCGACCGGCGCGGGTGCCTGTAGTGTTCACGCTGGCCGACTCGGCGCGCACCGGGGTGCTGGCCGAAGCGCCGATCCGCCTGCAGGCGCCCGCCGGCACCGCCAGCGTCGTCTTCGAAACCGAGACGGATGTGCGCATCGTCCCCGGGCGTCTGGAGATGATCGTCGCCGCCGACGGCGACGCGTACTACCTGGCGCCGCAGAGCCTGAGCAATCTCGATCCTCTCGACTCGACGCCAACCCGGTGGCAGCCAAAGAGCTTCACCGCCGCCGGCGCGACCGCGCTGCAGCTCGACCCTGATAGCGGGCTCGCCGTGGACGATTACATCGGCGCCGGTGACTACGAGTATCGGGTCACCAAGGTCGCCAAGGACATCGTCACCATCGAACCGCCGCTCGACGCCGACCTGTCCGCGTCCGACATCGTCTCCAGGATCGACCGTTTCGCGCCGTTCGATCCGGCGATGCGCAACTGGCAGAAGCACGAGCTCTATCTCGGCGCCACCGACCTGCTCAACGTCGAGGCGGCAGCCACCATCGAGGTGGTGGGCGCGAGGGCGCTGGCGGACGGCTTCACCTGGGAGTACTACGGCAAGGTGGCGCCGCGCGAAGAAGTCGGCTGGCAGGCGCTCTCCTTGGGCACGCCCACCGAGCAGGCGACAGCCAAGGGCGTGGTGCTGCACAAGCAGAAGGGGTCGGTCGACGTCTACGAGGTCAACGGTACGAGCAGCCGCTGGATTCGCGCTCGCCTCGCCGGGTCGTCAGAGACCTTCACGACCGACCAGTTGGCGCTGCGAATCAACGCCTCGGAGTGCGCGAGCCCCCCCTACCCCGCCGATCCGGCCTCGCCATCCGTGGCCGCGGAAGGGATGGCCAACACGACGCCCCTGGTACTGACGACGATGTTCTTCCCGCTGGGCAAAGAGCCGCGGCAGTTCGACGCCTTCTACCTGGGCAGCGAAGAGGCGTTCTCGAAGCCGGGCGCCAGCGCGCACCTGTGCTTCCGGATGGCCGACCCCAGGTTCAAGGCGTTGACGGCGCTGCACGGGGGCTCGGTCGTCGACAACCTGGTTCTTGCGGGAGTAGCCGCCGATGGCTACTTGCACCTGCTCGTACAGGACACTCCGGGCCACCTGACGCGCTATGGCAACCCGCGCCGGCCGCCATCCCCCGACGGCAACGGCTCGCCGGTTGCCGATCCGCCGGTCCCACTCGATGCGCCTCTGGCATTCCGGCCGGCGTTCTGGGCCGACGGATTGTCACTGGCCATCGCCGTGAGCGCCGGGCAGGCCGTGTGGCTGTGGGTCGAGAACGCAACGCCGACCCTCAGCGGTTGGATGTCGCTCGGCGTGATTGACGCCGCGGCTCCAAGCAGCGCGAAGGTCCAGGGCCTGGTCTACCTGGCCGACGGCGGCAGGGGCAGCCTGTTCGTACTGCTCGACAAGGCGCTCTACGTCCGCGACTTCAACGTGTCCAACGGCGCGTGGCAGCCCGTCGCCACCAGGCAAGGTGCGGCCGACGTGTCGTTGCAGCAGATCGCACCCATCGCCAGCCAGGCCAACGGCATGGGTGGCCAGACCGCGGAGGGCCTGATTGCCGTCGCCGACGACGGCAGGGTGTTCGCGGTATCGGCGTCTGGCGCCTGCAGGAAGCTGCTCGACGACGCCGATCCCACTATCGCGCCGGCCGCCGTGCGCCGCACCGATACGCGCCTCGTGGCCGTCGCTGTCGGCCGGCCCGGCGCGCGGGAACTGCATGGCTTCCTGTCGAACCTGGGCGCGCTCACACAAGACCACACCGAAGACGCGGAGCTCGACTGGCCGGCCATCGTCGGCAACTCGATCGACGTGAACGTCACCGGCGGTCAGCTGACCTTTGCCTGTGGCGTGGCCAACGGCGCCGACCGGGCGGTCGCCACGTGGGCTCCGTTCGCCACGTCCGCGGCCGCGCCGCTGTTCGAGGTATCAGTGCCTTCGTCGGCTGGCGTCATCGACGGCGCGCCGACGCTGCTGCCGTCCTCCATCCTCGTCCCGACAGCCGGGAGCGAGGTCATCATCGCCAGCTACGACCCGTCGAAGCGCACCACGTTCATCGCCCCCGAAGGCGCGGCCGTGGTTACAAGCAGCGATGCGGATCGACTGCTGCCAGGCGATTGGGTGGCCTACCACGCCGCCGCCGCTGCGCCGCGATACCACGCCGGGACGATTCCGGATGCGGGCGTCGCGGTCGGCGACCAGCGCTACCACGCGTTCGACACGGGTGCCGATCAGGACGACCTGGTCGTCTTCAAGTCGACGCTGACGCCGTTCACGGGCGACACCGACACGACCAACGCGCCGCCGGATCTCACGTTGTTGACCGTGGATGTCTCGGACAACGACACCCAGAACGGCACCGTGCTGCTCATCACCACCGACAAGAACACCGCGGCTTACGAGGTGACGGGATTCGCGGCGGGCGTTGCGACGCTCGACCGCCCCCTCGAGGTGTTGACCGCGGCCACGCCACCGACGGCCGTCGCGTATCAGACGCCCGACCTCAGCGGCGCCGCGCTGCTGCCGACGCTTCGACTGAACGCCACGAGCAACGCCTGGGATCAGTCCCTTCTCGAACGCACGCGGCTCCTCTTCGAGGGCGGTGATCCGCAGCTCCAGTCCGGCATCGTCCTGCCGCCAGGCGCCGCACCGCCGCCCGTGCTGGTGGTGCTCGGCCAGTTCTGGACCACTGATCCGCCGCAGTTGCCGCTGGGCGTGAAGTTCACCGTCGACGCGGCGCTGGGTGAGTGGTCGCGCCAGCTCGGCGATACTTCGTCGAACCCCGAGCTGTCGTGGGAATACTGGAACGGCACCGGCTGGTGGACGCTCGGGTCGGTGCGGGACGATACGCGCAATCTGAAGGCGTCTGGCAGGGTCAGCTTCACCGTGCCCGTGGACCTGAAGCCCACCGACTGGTCGGGCCAGACCAACCACTGGATTCGCGCCAGGCTCATCGGCGGAGATTACGGCCAGGAGACGATCACCGTCGTCACCACGGCGACAAGTTCGACAACCTCGGCGCAGACGGTGCGGCGTTCAACCGACGGCATCCGCGCGCCGTCGGTGCTGAACCTGCACATCTCCTACGGGCTGTGCAAGCCGGCGGTACCAACCTTCGTTCTGGCGGCCGACAGCGGGTCGACTCGCGATCAGAGCGACGCCAACCGTACGTCCGGCGCCGTCGTGCAGGCGTTCGTGCCGCTGCCGGCGCTGCTCAACCGGCTGTCGCCGCCAGCACCGATGACCGTCTCGCCGCACGACAGCTGCGCGTCCGAGAGCGCGTGCGGAGGCCAGACGACGACCGAGTCGCGGGCCCCCGCCTCGGCGGCGGCTCCGTCAACCGCCACGTCGGTATCGACTGCGGGGGCGGGTGATCCTGCGGGTACGGCGAGTCGCCAGATCCTCGTCGGGGTCTCGGCCACCCTCTCTGAGGCGCCGGTCAACATCCTGCTGCTCGTCGAGGAGCGCAACCACGCCGCGCTCGCGCCGCTAGTCGTCGAGGCGCTGAACGGCGACCGCTTCCAGCCGCTGGTTGTGGACGATGCGACGCGGGCGCTGGGTGAGAGCGGCGTGCTGTCGATGTCGTTCGCGGTCCAGCCGGCGCCGCGCGAGCTGTTCGGCAGGACGCTCAGCTGGCTGCGCCTGACGCCGAAGCGCGGCGCCAGCGGCGCCTGGGCCCCGGTGATTCGCGGCGCGTATCTCAACGCGGTGTTCGCCAGCGCCACCGAGACGCTGACGCGCGAGCTGCTGGGATCGTCGGCAGGCGCGCCGAACCTGACGCTGACCGTCTCGCGTCCGCCGGTGCTGCACGACACGATGGAACTGCGCGTTCGCGAGCCGCTCGGGGACGAAGAGCTTGAGCAACTGAACGCCACCGACGAGACCGTCGTCCTCAGCGACGACCCGAGTCTGGTCGGCGACTGGGTCCGGTGGACGCGCGTGATCGATCCGGCGGATGAGCGGCCAGGCAGCCGCGTCTACGCGCTGGACGAGGCGATTGGCGAGCTCAGGTTTGGCGACGGCCTGCACGGGATGATCCCGCCGGTCGGCACCGACTCCATCGTCGCGTTCAGCTACCAGCGCACCGAGCCGCCGGTGCCCGGCGGCGAGGACGTGCCGGCGAACTCGATCGCCGCACGCACGCCGCTCAACGTCGTGTCGCCGGTCGAAAGCGTCGAGTCGGTGATTGCCGCCGACCAGGCCGCCGGCGGCGCGCCGCCGGAGTCGGACGATCGCGTCCTCCGCTTCGGCTTCGCGCGCCTCCGCCACCGCAATCGCGCCGTCACCGCCGGCGATCTCGAAGACATCGCCTTACAGAGCTCGCCCGACATCGTCCAGGCACGGTGCCTGACAACGCCTGCCGGCGTGCGCCTCGTTGTCGTGATCAAGGGCAGCGAGCCGTCGCCGGCCGCGGCGCAGGTCCGCGAGCTGCGCCGTCTGCTGCTCGATGCCGCGCCGGCCTCGATGAGCGCTCCCGGGGCCCTCACCATCGTCGGCCCGAACGTCCGCGTGCTTCGGTTCGACCTGACGCTCCGCGTCGAGCACCTGGACCTCGCCGGCGCGGTGGCGCGCGAGGTCAAGGCACGGCTTGCCGCGTTCTTCGACACGGCCACCGGCGGCCCCGCCGGGAGCGGCTGGCCGCTCGGCGCCAGCCCGAGCGAAGAGGACATCGCGCTGGCGCTGCTCGACGTGCCGGCGCTCGACAGCCTCCTCGACGTCACGACTTTCGAGCACGTCGACGGCGACGCCGACAGGCCGTGGCCCGTCACTCTCAAAGCGACCGAGTTGGCCAGGCTCGCAGACGATCCGCTTCGCATCCAGTTCGAGACCGCCGAGGTGATGGCATGAGCAGCCTGTCCCCCGACCTGTTTCAGCGCCGGTTCGGCGATCTCGTGGCCCTTGGCCGCGCCCGGCTGCGGCCGCTTGCCCCCGACTGGACCGATCACAACGCGCACGACCCCGGCATCACATTGATGGAGCTGCTGGCCTGGGTGGCCGAGGCGCAGCTCTATTCCGTGTCGCGCATGCGCCGCGACGAGCGCGCGGAGTACGCAGCGCTCGCCGGCATCGCCCCGGGCGGGACGACAGGCGCAGAGGGCTTGATCTGGCCGGACCATGGCGACCCCGGCTCGCCAGTCGACACCGGGGCGCACAGCGTCGTTATCCCAACGACGGCGAAGGTGTACATGGCCGGCGACGATCAGTTCGCGTTCCGGCCGACGCAAACACTGCTGTGGATGCCCGGGCGCATCGCGCGGCTGGCTTCCCAGGACTCGTTCGGGGGGCCCACTGACCTCACCGCGCAGAACGCGAAGGGCAACCTGCCATACCTGCCGTTCGGCGAGGGCACCGGCCGGCGGCGCACCTTCTCGATGACGTTCGTCAGCCGCGACGAGGCCGGACCATTCGGGAGAGACCGGCAGAGGTTCACCGGCGCTTTTTGGCCGATCGGTGTGATCGCCGCGGCCCCTGCCGGAGGGACGGCGGCCGCCGCCGGCCAAGGAGCGGCCACCAGCCGCTCGCCGCTATCCGCCGCGATAGTCACGGACGGCAACCGCCTGCCCGTGCCGATCGCGTTCGACTCCACGCAGGGATTGCTGACCACCGGCGTGCTGCTGCTGAACCTGGACGGCGTGAGCATCGCGGGGACCGAGTTCACCCTCGAGCTGAGGTCGTCCGCCGGCTTTCCGCGGCCGCCGCGCCTGCTGCGCGTCGAGCCCAATGTCATCCCAATTCGGCAGGGTCGCGTCGTCGAAGACGAGCGGGCGGTGGCGTCCGGCCAGGTGGGCTGGAGCTTCGAGCTCGCCTTGCCTGGGCTGCGCTATGACGTCGCTGCGGAGCCACTGACGGTCGAGGCGGACGAAGCCGGCATCCGGACAACCTGGCGCCGCGGCACCATCCAGGATAGCGGGCCAGACGATCGCGTCTACGAACTCGACGCCGCGCGCGGCACCGTGACCTTCGGCAACGGCGTGAATGGTCGCGTTCCCCCTGCCCGGACGCAGATGTCCACGACCTACGCGGTGTCCGACGGCGTGCGGGGCAACGTCGGCCGCAATCGCAAATGGATCGTCGCCGGCTTTGCCGGGGCGTTCGGCACCAATCCTGATCCGATCACAGGCGGGCGCGCGGCTCGAGGCTGGATCGATGAGCGGCGCGAAGCGCGGGGCCGCACGCGCGACGAGCATGCCCTGGTCAGCCAATCGGATTTCGTTGACGCGGCCACCGCGCTGCCGCTGCTCGAGGTAGCGCGCGGCTGGATGGTCGTGCCCTCGGTCACCGCGCCGCGGACCGGCATGGCCACGCTGGTGGTGATGCGCAGCCGTCCTGACGATAGAGAGCCGGAGAACGCGCCCGAGACACAGCGCTGGCTCGACGCTATCCGGCGACACCTCCTGCCGCGCGTGCCGCTCGCCATGCGCCTCGAGGTGATCGCGCCGCGCTACGCAGAGTTTACTATCCGCGCTTCGATCGAGTCCGCGCTGGGCCGCGCGCCGGACGCGGTGAAGGCCGACGTCGAGAAGGCGCTGGCCAGGCGCCTGGCCCTGGTCACGATGGCCGACGGCACCGCGCCGCGCCCGGCCGGGGTGCCGCTGTCCAGCCGTGACGTCGCCGCCTGGATCCGTGCCGTCAATGACGTTCGCTGCATCACGTCGCTCGATCTCGTCGACGCCGCCGGCCAGGTCCAGACGGCGATCGCTGTGCGCCAGGACGGCCTGCCGCGCTGGAAGCAGGGCGGCTCCGCGATCGACGTTACGCGCGCAGCACCGGGGGGCGGCCGATGAGCGCAGAGACTCCGCGCAGCTTCCACTTCTCGAGCCCCGCTCACTGGGGCCAGTGCCTGGTTGTCGACGCCGACGTAGAGGCGCTGCGCGCCGGCGGCGGCATCCAGCCGTTTGCCGCCTACGAGCGCAACGCCGCGCTGCTCGCCTCCGAGGGCGCGGGGGTGCCGGTTGCGCTGCGTGGCGGCGACATCCTGTGGCGCGACAACGACCGCCGGCTGCATCGCCTGACCTCGTGTGACGACGTCCCCGAGGTGACGCCGGCGCCCGCGGCGCTGGCCACCACCGGCCGCATCGTCAACACTTTCAGCGGTCTGTGGGCCATCGACGGCCCCAGCTCGCTGGCTTGCTTCGAAGCCGACACCCTCACTCGCCTCCTCGTCGTCGACCTGCCTGGCACTCGCATCGTCGACATCGCGGATGCGGGTCGGGACAGTCTGTTCGTCCTGACTGAACGCGACGGCGCCTGGCAGGTGCTGCACGTCAGCGCCGCCGGCCACGGGCTCGAGTCGATTGCCTTGCCGGGGATCAGCCATCCGATCGCCTTCACGTATCTCCACACCAGCCGGAGCTTTGTTGTCCTTGCCGGCGACAGCCACACGCGGCTGTTCTGGTTTGCCCTTCAGGATAAGCTCCTGCCCGGAGACGGGCGAGCGGCCCAGCCACTGTTCGATCGCGCTGTCGCGGGTTATCACCCCTGCTTCGCGCCGATCGGGCATGTCGATCCCTGCAGTCAAGGGCCGACGGCCAGCGGCAATCAGCCTACGGCCATTGGCGAGCAGGCAGAGGTCATCCCGCCGAGCGTGCTGGCCAGCGACCGCCGCGACCGGATCTATCTTGCCGGGCGGGACGGTGCTGCGCAGGGCGGCGCGGCGTGGGTGCTGCTGATCGACGCCGATGGCAACGCCATCGGCGAGGTGCCAGTGGGCGCGCACGACTCGCCGCCGATCGGCGTGACGGCATCTGCCAGTCAGCTTCTCGTCGCCGGCCGCCGCGGCGTGCTGCGGTATGCGACGGCCGCTGTCGTTCCCCAGGGTGCCGGGCCGGCGTGCTGCGTCCTGCTGACCCCGATGCTGAGCGCGCCTGATCGCGACGACGGCCGCCGCTGGCTACGCGTGGATGCGCGGGCAGACGTGCCCGAGGGCAGCACGATCGAGATCGCCTACGCCTCGACCGATGACACCGCCGAGCGCGACCGCCTGGTGAAGGTTGCGACCGATCCGACGGTGGCGGCCTCACAGCGGTTGGCTGCGCTGCTCAACCAGGACGGTATCTGGCGCGCGCCGACGACCTTCACCGGCGCTTCGGGCGCGGCGGGCGGCACCGACCCCTTCTCCGCCCGGCTCTTCGACACCACCGATCGCTTCCTGTGGGTGCGCGTCGCGCTCACCGCGACGGCCGGTGCCGCGCTGCCGTCGCTCTCGGCACTCGACGTCCGCTACCCCGGCCAGACGCTAATGGCCACTTTGCCGGGCATCTACCAGCGCGAGGAATCGAACCCCGACAGCTTCTTCCGCGCGCTCGTCGGCGTCCTCGAGTCGACGACGCAGGGCACGGATCACCGCATCGCTCAGCTCGCCGGCCACCTCGACCCCACTTCCGCCACGCCCGAGTGGCTGAACTTCGTCGCCCGCTGGCTCGGCGTGCCGTGGGACGACGGGATTGAGGTCGCGCAGAAGCGCCGGATCCTTGGGAGCGCGGCGATGCTGGCGAGCGCCCGCGGCACGCGCGCCGGCCTCGAGGGGCTGCTCGAGGCGCTGATGCCGACCACGCCGGGATCGCCTCGTCGCTACCGCGTCGTCGACACCACAGCCGACCGTGGCTTCGCCCGGGTTGGCGGCAGCACGTGCCGCGGCAGCGTGCTGCCAGCGATGCTCGGCGGCCCGTCGCGCTGGAACGCGACGGTCGACGAACGGGCCGTCCTCGGCTACATGCGCCTGCCGTGCCCGAACCAACCCGACGACGGCGTGGGACGGTTGGCGGGGCGTGTCCGCGTCGACGTGGCCGCGACCGCTGGCGAACGAATCGCGTGGCAGCCATGGCTGGACCGAGTCCTCGGAGAACTGATTCCGGTGACCGCGCGGCTGACATTGCGCTGGGTGTCGCGCCAGTCGCTGCAGCGCAACAGGCTCGACGGCACGCTGACGCTGGACGGGCCGCCGACGCCACGCCTTGGCACCGATGCGATCACCAACCTAGCACGGCTGCCGGACAGCCCGCCCCGTCTGACGCGATCGGGTATTCGCTTGCGGCCGGAGACGTGAAGCGGGTGGTGGCGAGTCAGCGCACCAGCGGGCCAGGCGTAAGGCCTCGAGCATGAGGCGAAGACGATTCAGGGAGAGACGTGATGCAGAAACCCGACACGACACAGACCAGGCCGCGCGGAACCGGCGCGACGGCGGGCTGCTGCACCGATCAGCGATGCGAGTCCGGGCTGCGCAACAACTACTACGAAGGCAAGCGCGTCACGCCCGACACGTTCCGGACCGAGCAGCGCTACCTGAACGAACGCCGCCGGCTGCTCAACCGCGCCATCCACGGCTGGGGCGTTGTCTACGGCTATCCGATTGGCGTCACCGCGGCCAGGGCAGGGCAGCGCAGCGGCTCCACCGGGCGTCTTGATGTCGGTGCCGGCCTGGCCCTCGACCAGTGCGGCCGCGAGCTCCTCGAGACCGGACGGCAGCTGACGATCGACGACCTGATCGTCCTCGACGACAAGCTGCACACGACGACGCTCGGCGACCTGCTCGGAGTGCCGCAGACGTCGATCAGGAGCCAGAAGGCGAAGGACCCGGCGAAGAAGATCTGCGCGCTCATCACCGCTCATTACGCCGAGCAGTCGATTGACGCGGTGACGCTCACCGACGCCTGCCGCTGCGAGCGCCGCGAGTGGGACCACGTCTGTGAAACGGTCCGCTACACCCTGCGCATCGTCTCGTGCGACGACTGCTGCCGCGACTGGGAGTGCGAGCTGTGCTGCAGCTGCGGCCACGGCGCCTGCCAACCGTCACGGCGGGTGCCTGTCGAGGACGACCCCGGCCATCCGCGGCCGTCTGATCCGAAGTCCGAGGTGGGCCAGCCCCACGTGACGCAGCCGGGAACCGTATCGACCGCGCTCCCCAGCACGATGCCCGAGGCACCCCCCACGCCAGGCACAGCCTGCGAAACGCTCCCATTCAGGCGCGGCGGTGGGCAATGCGTGTGCGAGCACCTGACGAGCCTCGCTCCCGGTGAGGAGTGCGACTTCGTCTTGTGCGAGATGGACGACCCGTGCGGCCGCATGGTCCGCGTCGACGTCAGGCACGGCGTGCCGCTCGCGTGTGTCCGCCTGGACTCGGACAGCTGCCAGGACTGGTGCATCGCCGAGGTGGTCGACGCCTGCGGGCCGCGGCGGCTGGTCAAGCGCAACGACCTGCTGTTTGACCTGCTCCGCGGCTGCGACCTCACCCGCATCGTCGAGATCGGATGGCCGTGGCACCGGGCCCTCGACCCCATCCCGTTTGCCGAGTTCCAGGCGGCGTTCGGTACCCGCGGCTACGACCAGGACGAGTACGTCACGCGCGACTTCTGGATTCGCTTCTCGAAGCCGGTTCGCGAAGAGACTGTCCGGCCCGACTGCTTCGCCATGCTTATCATCAGCGGCGAGCGCGAGGGCAAGTGGTGGCAGGCGATGCGCGTGCCGATTCGTCGCGTCGTCCTCTTCGATCCCGAGTCGGGCGACCCCGCCGGCCACGTCCGCGGCGCCCGCATCGTCGTCGACGGCGGCTGGGCCGAGGACGCGCTGTGGGGCCGCGGCAGCGTGTTCCACGGGCACACCCGCGTCGAGCTTGAGGTAAGAGGCCACTTCATCATCGACTGCAACGGTCAGCCCATCGACGCCGACACCGTCGGCCTCGCGCCGGTGCCAACCGGCAGCGGCAGCCCGGGCGGGCTGTTCCTCTCGACATTCCAGGTGGCGCCGCGCGACGAACATCAGCGCCAGGCCGCCAACCGCAACGATCGCGCCAAAGGAGCCGTGTCATGAGTGGAAGCAGCAAAAGCGTTCCGAGCACCAAGGGCACCTCGACGCTGGTGCGGCCCAGGTTTGCGCCGGGCATGCTCCTGCAGCACGACGATCTCGATCAGATCAGCGACTACACCCGCGACCTCACCCGCCTGCTGTTCCGATCGTTCTTCGGCTGCGGCGTCATCTGCGGGCTGATCGTGAAGCCGGATCCGAAATGCGGCCAGGACGCCATCATCATCGGCGCCGGCATCGGCCTCGACTGCGCCGGCGACCCGATTTACGTGCCCAGAGATGCGCGCGTCGTCCTCGACGAGAACTGCGAGCGGAACCCGAACGATGTGCTCTGGGTTGTGCTGTGCGCCACCAGCAGGTGCTGCGCGCCGCGGCCATCGATGTGCCCCGGGGACGACGACGAGGACGACTCGACGTCGTGCACGCGCGAGCGCGATGGATTCGAGATCCGCGTCGTCCCGCAGCGACCGAGGTGCGCTTGCTCGTGCGTCAGTGACGAGCCGCAGCAGGATCCGGCCGTGCCGGTGGCGGTGGCGGTGGCGGCGGTGCCGAGGTCGTCTGCCCGCGACTGCCGCTGCGCCGACCCGAACGACCCCTGCTACAAGGATCACTACCTCGGCATCTGCGGCTGTGGCTGCGACGACTGCGCGCGCGGAAGCAGCTGCGACTGCATCTTGCTGGCGAAGCTCACAAGGAAGGGAGACGGCGACGCCGCCACCTGGGCGGTGGACCACAGCGTGCGCCGCTTCATCCGGCCGGTGCTGATGCGCGATCCGCAGTCGACCATCGACCCGCAGGGCCGGCCAGCGCAGGGTATGGCGGCCGAGGTAAAGCCGGCTGCGGCTGCGGCGGTGGCGCCCGCGCCCGCGCCCGCGCCCGCCGTCGGAACGCCGGAATTCAAGCCGGCGACGACGACGCGCTCGCTGGGTGGAACGCGGAGGCGGCGCACCACCAAGCCGATTCTGTAGTGGGCTAGTCCATGGCCGACCGTTCCCGGCAGCGCGCGGCGGCGATGGCGGAGCGCGGCCCGGCGGCCGCTGCTCCACTACGTCGCGCACCCACTGCGGCCCCGGCATCGCCCGCGCGCGCGCTGCAGCACCTCTTAGGCAGCCAGGGCGCGGCGGCAGTGATCGCACGCGCCGTCGCGCCGCC
Source organism: Acidobacteriota bacterium (assembly GCA_039933435.1). Taxonomy (GTDB): domain Bacteria; phylum Acidobacteriota; class Vicinamibacteria; order Vicinamibacterales; family 2-12-FULL-66-21; genus JALZOC01. The sequence continues at coordinate 25,003 of JBDTOB010000004.1, forward strand.
GGCGATCCAGCTGTCGCGCGCGGCCCGCCTGCCGGCGAACGTGTCGAAGCCCACCGACCCCGCCGAACTCGAAGCCGAGCAGACCGCGAAGAAGGTCGTCCGCATGCCCGAGCCGGCCAAGGCCGACGCGCCCACCGCCGGCAGGGCGGCGGCGAACGCCGCGCCTGGCACGGTGCATCGCATGCCCGCCGCGTCGGTGCAGGCGGCCGCCGTACGGGGGGCTTCGGCCGCCACCGGCGCCGCCTCGGGCTCGCCCCTGCCGAGCCCGGTGCGCGGCTCGATGGAGCGCCGCTTCGGCGCCAGCTTCGGCGGCGTCCGCGTCCACACCGGCGACGCCGCGGCACGCCAGAGCGCCGCGCTCAACGCCCACGCCTTGACCATCGGCCCCAACATCTACTTCGGCCGCGACAAGTTCCAGCCGCACAGCTCGGGCGGACAGGAGCTGCTCGCGCACGAGCTGACCCACACCATCCAGCAGGGGGCATCCAGCCAGAAGCCGCAGGTGCGCCGCAGCGCCGCCGAGGTCACGCAGCGGCCGGCGACGGACGTGCAGCGGTCGTCGATCTTCGACATCCCGAGCCCGCGACAGTTCTTCGCCAACCAGGCACGCAGCCTTCCTGGCTTCACCATGCTCACGGTGGCCATCGGCTACAACCCGATCACCAACGAGCGCGTGGAGCGCAGCGCCGGCAACATCCTGCGCGGCGCCATCGAGCTCATCCCCGGAGGCGCGCTCATCACTGACGCGCTCAATGCGCACGGCGTCTTCGACCGCGTCAGCCAGTGGGCGCAGACGCAGTTCGACATCGTCAAGGGCATCGCCAGCACCATCTATCAGGACATCGAGAACTTCATCAGCGGCTTCAGCGTCACCGACCTGGCCAGCCCCGGAACGCTGTGGGACCGGGCCAAGGCCATCGTCGATCGTCCGATCGCGCGGATCACGGCGTTTGCCGTGGCGCTCAAGGACGGCATCGTCCAGCTGATCAAGGACGCCATCCTCAAGCCGATTGCCGCCTTCGCGCAGTCGACCAGCGGCTATCCGCTGCTCTGCACCGTGCTCGGCAAGGACCCGATCAGCGGCGAAGCCGTGCCGCAGGACGCCGAGCACCTGCTCGGCGGCTTCATGAAGTTCATCGGCGAGGAAGAGACGTGGACCACGATGCAGCAGGCCAACGCCATCCCGCGGGCGTTCGCCTGGTTCAAGGGCGCTTACACCGCCGTCGTCGCCTTCGTGAAGGAAGTACCCGGCCTGTTCGTGCAGGCGCTCAAGTCGCTCGAGGTCGCCGACATCATCCTGATCCCGCGCGCCTTCGCCAAGCTGGCTGGCGTGTTCGGCGGCTTTGCCGGCCGCTTCATTTCGTGGGGCGCCACCGCCGTCTGGAATCTGCTCGAGATTATCTTCGACGTCGTCAGCCCCGGCGCGCTCACCTACATCAAGAAAACCGGCGCCGCGATCAAGAGCATCTTCCGCAACCCGCTGCCGTTCGTCGGCAACCTGGTCAAGGCGGCCAGAACCGGGTTCCTCAGCTTTGGCGAGCACTTCCTCGACCACCTCAAGGCCGGCCTGATCGACTGGCTCACCGGATCGCTGCCCGGTATTTACATTCCGAAGGCGTTCTCGCTCACTGAGATCGCCAAGTTCGTCTTCTCGGTGCTCGGCCTGACGTGGGCCAACATCCGCCAGAAGCTGGTCAAAGCCACCAGCGAGACCGTCGTCAAGACGCTCGAGACCGGATTCGACATCGTCGTCGCGCTGGTGCGCGACGGGCCGTCGGCGGCGTGGGAGAAGATCAAGGAGCAGCTGTCCAACCTCAAGGACATGGTGATTGGCGGCATCACCGATTTCGTCGTCGACATGGTGGTGAAGAAGGCGATTCCCAAACTCATCGCCATGTTCATCCCCGGCGCCGGCTTCATCTCGGCGATTCTGTCGATCTACGACACCGTGATGGTGTTCGTGAACAAGATCAAGCAGATCATCGCCGTCGTCACCGGCTTCATCGACTCGATCGTGGCCATCGCGGCCGGGAAGATCGGCGCCGCGGCGCAGCGCGTGGAGAGCGCACTGGCCGGCGTGCTGTCGTTGGCGATCAACTTCCTGGCCGGATTCGCCGGTCTGGGCAAGGTGGCCGACAAGGTGATGGCCGTGATCAACAAGATTCGCGCTCCCATCGACAAGGCGCTGGATTGGCTGGTCGGCTGGATCGTGAAGGCGGCCAGGGGCTTGGTCTCGAAGGCCAAGGCCGGCGTGAAGGCGCTGCTCTCGTGGTGGAAGACGAAGGTGAGCTTCCAGGCAGGCGCCGAGTCGCACTCGCTGTATTTCCAGGGCGAGGGCCCGGGCGCCACCCTCGTTGTCGCCAGCGCCGTGCAATCGGTCGAGTCGTTCCTGGCGGAGAAGAAGGCCGGCGCGAAGGGCGACAAGGTCAAGGAAAACGCGATCGACTCCATCCAGAAGCTGATGAAGGGCGTCGACAAGCTCAAGCCGAAGACGAAGGAAGCGGAAGACGACGCCAAGGTGCATCAGGACATCGAAAAGCTGATGAACCAGATCGGGCAGCTGCTGGTGGTCCTTCTCGCGGACGACGAGTGGGGCACGGAGAGGAACCCGTCGCCGTTCGACTACCCGAAGCGTCAGGCGGCAGGCTATCCGACGTTCTATCTTGCCACCGGTAAGCTGGCGAAGCTGAGCCAGGAGGACCTGGCCACCGGGTTCGCCGCGCAGAAGGGCAAGCCGATTGGCGATGCCGTCTACCAGTACCGCCCGACTGTCTCGACCGCGGCGCCCGACAAGTCGCAGACGCTCGGAATCGCTCAGAGTGGCCAGATCCAGGTGGGCAAGAAGCTTCTCTTCGATGACAAGACCGCGCGCGGGAGCGGCGTCGGCGCGTTCAAGGCGCTGGTCGGCAAGTTTGGTTTCGTCGCCAGTTCCAGGGGTCTCGATATCGACCATGTCGTCGAACTGCAGCTTGGCGGCAAGGACGACTGGACGAATCTATGGCCCCTGGCCGCGGGCGAGAACCGATCCAGCGGATCGATCATCAAGAACTCCTCGATCGAGATTCCGAAGACGAAGCAGCAGAAGCCAGTGAAGGACGCGATGGCAGAGAAAAAGAAGGGGCAGAAGCCGCAGGCCGGCCTGTGGCTCATCATCAGGGCGACGCGACAACTGTAGTCGCGCTACTTGCGGATCGCGGCCGGCGACGGCTGCGCCAGCCAGGGTGTTTCGCGCACCTTGCGCATCGCCTGGGCGCGCCGCGGCAGCTTCAGCTTCTCGAGCACGTGGTGCACATGGTGCTTCACCGTGGCGACGCTGAGGCAGAGCTCGCCGCCGATTTCCTTGTTCGAGAGGCCCTGACCGAGGAGCGCCAGCACCTCGCCCTCGCGGCGAGTGAGCGGCACATCAGGATCGACGGCATCAGCCGAGCTCTGAGGATGGAAGAGAGCCTGAAGAAGCCCCCCCGCTATTTCCGGCGGCATGGCCACCCGTCCTGCTGCCACGTCAGACAGCGACTGGCACAGCGCGTCGAGCGACGCGTCGCGGGACACATAGCCGGCAAAGCCCGAACGCCCCGCCCGGATGACCTCGTGCTTTTCTTCAGCCAGGCCCAGGGCAATCAGCTTCACGGCGGGCCATTGCACCGCAATGCTGCGAATCTCGAATGGGTTGATTGGGTGCGTCACGTCGACCAGCACGACGTCGACAGGTCCGGCGTCCATCCGCGCGCGCAGCGAGGGCAGATCATTGACGACGGCGTCCACCGTCAAACCGGCGCGACTGCTGATGCAAGCGCTCAAGCCGTCGCCGAAGAGCCGAACCGGAGTCAAGACGATGATCGTCATGCGTGACCGGCGACTGCGAGTGACTACTCGAGGGAGAGCTATTATGCCACGCCGGGGCTGGGACCACAAGCGGAAAAGGGGCAATCCACCGGGCGGGCCCTACGCAAAACAGCCGGCGTTGGTCCAGGAGCGCGGCGTGAAGCCGCGATTCGAGACTCACCCCCGCGAAACGCCGGCGAAACCTGTCGATGACAGGCTGTTCACGCAGCTTTTCGATCCGCCGACCGCTCATCCTTTCATAACGTGCCCGGGTGGCGTCGATTCGATGGACGGCCCGAGTTCATGGCGACCCGAGAAGAGACCCCGACGCGCCTCGTCCGCCGTTCCGAACGTACGCAGACGCGTACCGACGACTACACGGTGCGCCGCCGGAGGTTAACCCTCATACGCGAACCGCGTCGCCTGCGTTCATCGATGTGCCGGCTTGGTCGAGCCGTCGCATGACATGAACGCCGACGCGTTCACGGCGTACAAGCGCCCCGTCTGCACGTAGCGGATGACGACAGCCTCCACGCTGTCGACTCCGTCCACGCAGACGACTTCTGCGCCCGTCATCACCGTGACCTGCCGGTCCTCTGCGTTCGTGGCTTGGCAGAGGCATCGGCGGAAGCGTCGTCGCGCCCGTCCATCGGCCGAACGCAACACGACGAGGACGCGTCGGCCACCCTGCAAAGCGTGGACAGCGGCAGCGAGTGCAGCGCTGCCGCCACCAGAAATAACGAGATCGACGGTTCGAATCACCGCGTCGGGCCCGCTGCGGTCTGTCCGTTGACTTTTATGGGCCCGCTCAGCGTCTGCAAGAACGCCTCGAGCTGACGCAGCTCCTGTGCTTTCAGGCCCAGCGGCCGCAGTTCGCTGTGGCCGATCGCTGCGGCAGGCGCACGGTTGTAGTGAGCGAGCACGTCCGCGAGAGTCGCGAGCTGCCCGGCGTTCATGTATGGCGCGCGTTCGGCCACGTTCCGCAGCGACGGCACCTTGTAGGCGCGATCGAGCGTGTGCTCGCCGGGGACGATGAACTCGAGCTCAGAGCAACGCTCGCGCGCGTCACTCCACTGGCTCCGACAGTTGAATTCGTCGCTCAGCGCCGCCGTCGCGCCGGTCAGCCGCCCGTGGTCGATCGCGATCTGTGGCCGCGGTGGCACGCCCGTGTTGTGGAAGTCATTGCTGGTGAGCAGGGGGCCGCTGTGGCACTGCGTGCAGTTCGCCCTGCCGATGAACAGCCGTAAGCCCGCGATTTCTTCGTCGGTCAGGATGCTCGGGCCGGGCTGTCCGCTCGTCAGCGCGGTGACGTACTGGTCGAATCGCGATGCCCCGAACTCGATCCGCCGCTCGTAGGCGGCGATCGCCTTGCCGATGTTGACGAACACCCGCGTCACATCGTCGCGCTGCGCGCTGCCCAGCGCACTCCACGCCGAGGCGGCTTCTCGATCCGTCACTGGACCTGCCGATCGAGGTAC